>NZ_JBVVPW010000005.1:0-49746 GCF_055811385.1 Mesorhizobium sp. WSM4849 | reverse complement strand
TTTTTTTTTTTTGGCCCCCCCCCCCCCCGGCGCCCCCCCCCCCTGTCTATATATTAATACCTTTTTTTTTTTGTTTGGGGGGGGGGGGCCCCGCGCCCGGGGGGGGGGGGGGGGGCGCCCCCCCCCTCGACCCGGGCCATTACCGTCAACTTCAACGCTGCAGGGGGACGGAGTGACTGCCGCCGCCATTCTTGAAATCCGCGACATATCGAAATCCTTCGGTGCCATCAAAGCGCTGACCGGGGTCGATTTCACGCTGCAGCGAGGCGAAATTCACGCGCTGTGCGGCGAGAATGGCGCGGGCAAGTCCACGCTGATGAATATCATCGCCGGCATTGTGCAACCCGATGAAGGCACCATTCGTCTCGAAGGCAGGGACGTCACCATCGCATCGCCATCCGCCGCGCAGCGGCTTGGCATAGGCCTCGTCCATCAGGAAATCGCGCTCTGCCAGGATGCCACGGTCGCCGAGAATATTCTCATGGCGGCGATCAACAATCGGCGTGCGCCGCTGATGAATTTTCGCCGGCTCTACGCCGATGCGCAGAAGATAATGGACCTGCTGGCGCCGATCTCGGTCGAGACGCCGGTCGCCGAGCTTTCGATTTCCAACCCGCAGCTTGTGGAAATCGCCAAGGCGCTGACGCTCGAATGCCGGGTGCTGATGCTCGACGAGCCGACGGCCGCCCTGACCAAGACCGAGGCGCGGCGTCTTTTCGCAATCGTCCGCGATCTCAAGGCGCGCGGAATTTCAATCATCTACATCAGCCACCGCATGGCCGAGATCTTCAGCCTGTGCGACCGCGTCACGGTGTTTCGTGACGGCAGATATGTAGCGACCGATCCTATCGCTTCGGTCACTCCCAATGATGTCGTGCGCAAGATGGTCGGGCGCGAAATTACGCAGCTCTATCCGCAAAAGCTCTCGCCTGAACGGCGCACCGACCGCCCCGTGCTGTCGGTCGGGAATCTCTCCTATCGAGCGGGTTCCGACGGCGTCAGCTTCACGCTTCGTGCAGGCGAAATTCTTGGCATCGGCGGATTGATTGGCGCTGGCCGCAGCGAGATGGCTCAGACCGTTTGCGGCTTGCGCGCGAAGCTGTCGGGATCGGTCGAACTCAATGGCGAGCCGGTCAGCATCAGGACCTACAGCGATGCAGTGCGCGCCGGCCTGGTCTACCTCTCCGAGGACCGCAAGGCGTCTGGCCTGTTCCTCGACCTATCGGTTGCCTCGAACATCTCCGCGCTGGACCTTCGGAAACTGACCACACCACTTGGGCTGCTCGATCGCCGCGCCGAGGCAAAGCAAGCCACCGACCTGGTCGAGCGCCACGGTGTGCGCATGGGCGGCATCGAGACACAGGTGTCGACGCTTAGTGGTGGCAATCAGCAGAAAGTCGCCATCGCCAGGCTTCTTTCGGTCGGCCCCAAGGTGGTCATTCTGGACGAGCCCACACGCGGGGTTGATGTCGGCGCCAAAGTGGAAATTCATCGCCTGCTTCGCGACCTCGCCGAGCGGGGCGTCGGCGTCATCGTGATTTCATCCGAGCTTCCGGAATTGATCGGGCTCAGCGACCGGGTGCTTGTCATACGCGAAGGTGCCCTCGTCGGCGAACTTGAGGCGGACGAATTGACCGAAGAAGCGATCATGCTGCTGGCTTCGGGTGTCCGCCAGCAACGATCAAACGCAAGGCAGGTTCAGAATGTCGCTTAGACAGACCGGAGGAACCCTCATGGACGCCGAAATCAAGGCGAGCGCCCCCGGGCTTGGCGGGCGCAACTGGCTGCGTCTGGGGTCAATGCGCGAGGCGGGGCTGATCGCAATCATGCTGGCGCTGTGCCTCGCCATGACATTCGCCTCGCCGCATTTCCTGACTTGGGGGAATTTCCGCGCGATGCTGATGAGCTTCTCCATTGAAGGCATCGTCGTGGTCGGCATGACGATACTCCTCATTGTCGGCGGCATCGACCTTTCCGTCGGGTCGGTGGTCTGCTTCTCCATGGTCGTGTCAGGCGCTCTCTTCCTGATGGGTCTGGACCCGTGGACCGCGAGTCTCATCGGCATAGGCGCCAGCGCGCTGATCGGCGCGGTGATGGGCTTCTTCGTGACCGTTATCGGGCTCAATCACTTCATCACATCGCTGGCGGCGATGGTGATCGTGCGCGGTCTCTGCCTTGTCATCACCAAGGGAACCCCGCTGTCGCTATTCACCCTGCCGCCCGGATTCAAGGCGATCGGCCAGGGCAGCTTCGGCAATGTGCCTTATGTCATCGTCATCTTTGTTGTGGTCGTGGCCATCTTCGATTTTCTGCTTCGGCGTGCCACCGCCTTCCGCAAGGTCTTCTATACCGGCAGCAACGAGAAGGCGGCCCAATTTTCGGGCATCAAGACCAAGCAGGTCAAATTCTGGGTAACGGTTCTCTGCTCCACCCTCGCGGGCTTTGCCGGCGTCATCTATATGTCACGCTTTGGCGCTGCGACCCCGACCTTCGGCGCTGGCATGGAGCTCAACATCATCGCCGCGGCGGTGATTGGCGGAGCATCGCTCAATGGCGGCTCGGGCACCATCTTCGGCGCCATACTGGGCATGGCGCTGCTCTCGGTCGTCACAAGTTCGCTGATCCTGCTCGACGTTTCCGTCTATTGGCAGGACATGATCAAGGGATGCATCCTGCTCGCGGCGGTATCGATCGATCACTTCCTGCACCGCAGGAAATCCTGAGCAGCAGCGGCGAGAGTTGAGCATCCATCATGTCACCAACCAATTCGCGGGACGACGTCACGATCGTCCGCCAGATGTATCAGGCGCTGGTGCTTCATTACATGGAAGCCAAGACGCAGGCGGAAATCGCCAAGGAGCTCGGCATCTCGCATGCGACCGTCAACCGGCTGATCAAGCGCGGTCACCAACTCGGGCTTGTCGAGATCAAGATTAAGTCGCCGATCGAGCAACTGGTCGACATCGAGGCGCGACTTGTCGCGATAGGGGGACTCCAAAGGGCCGTCGTCGTTCCTTCCGTTTCGGACAATCCGCAGACTGCCCTTCAGCGCGTCGGCGAGGCCGCGGCGAGGCTGGTGCTCGAGACGATCAAGGACGGCGACACGATTTCCATTACCGGGGGCAAAGGAGTGAGTGCCGTCGTCGCCGGCCTCAAGCCGAACCGAAGCTACGACGTCGAGGTCGTTCCCGCGACCGGCCTGGTTCAGGGTAAGCATTACACCGACGTCAATCATGTCGCGTCTCTGATGGCCGACAAACTCGGCGGGCGCGCCTATCAGGTTCACGCGCCGCTGTTTGCCGACAGCCCGGCCCAACGCGACATGCTGATGGGCGTGCGGGCGGTTTCGGATGTCTTCAGCAAGGCGCGGGAAGCAACACTTGCGGTCGTCGGCATCGGCTCCATCCTGACCGACGATTCGAGCTACTACGATCTGCACCCGTCCTCGAGCGCCGACCGGCTGGCCATCGAACGCTCGGGCGCGGCGGGCGAACTGCTCGCCCATCTCATAGACAGCAACGGTAAGCTCGCCGACTACCGCCTCAACCACTCACTGGTTTCGCTGACGCTCGAGGAATTCGCCACCATTCCGCAGTCGATAGGGGTCGCCAGCGGCGCAAGCAAGGTGGTCCCGATCCTCAGTGCCATGCGCGGCTCTCACCTCGATACTCTCGTCACCGACGAAACTACCGGCTTGAAGATCCTCGAGCTCGCCGAAGGAAATGCAGCATGAATTCTCGACAAATCACCCGCTCAATCGGCAAGTCCGGCGTTGTCGCTTCGGCGGTGGGACTCGGCACCTGGGCCATCGGCGGCTGGATGTGGGGTGGCACGGATGAAGCAGAATCGATCGCTGCGATCCAGGCGTCCATCGATGCCGGCGTCTCGCTGATCGACACCGCGCCGGCTTACGGTCTCGGCCGCAGCGAGGAGATCGTCGGCAAGGCCATCAAGGGCCGGCGCGACCGCGCGGTCATCGCCACCAAATGTGGCCTGAACTGGCATTCGAAAAAGGGCAATCACTTCTTCGATCAGGACGGAACGCCGGTCAACCGATATCTCGGCGCCGAGGGCATCGCTTATGAAGTGGAACAGAGCCTGAGGCGGCTCGGCACCGATTATATCGATCTCTACATCACCCATTGGCAGGACCCGACGACCCCCATTGCCGAAACAATGCAAGCGCTCGAACGCCTCAAATCAGCTGGCAAGATCCGCGCCATCGGCGCAAGCAATCTCAGCCCCGCCGAGCTGCAGCACTACGTGACCGCTGGCCAGCTCGATGCGATCCAGGAAAGATATTCGATGCTGGATCGCGAGATTGAGCAGACATTGCTGCCGATCGCGCGCCAGCATCAGGTCGCTGCGCTCAGTTATTCGTCGCTCGCGCTCGGCCTGCTTTCGGGCGCGATTGATCCGGCGCGTGAGTTCAGCGGCGACGACCAGCGCAAAGACAACCCGCGCTTCTCTCAGGCCAACCGGCGCAAGGTAGCCGCTTTGAAGCAAGCCCTGGCCCCGGTCGCGGAGGTCCACCAGGCAAGCATGGCGCAGATCGTCATCGCCTGGACGCTGGCGCAGCCCGGCATCACCTTCGCGTTGTGTGGAGCGCGAAACGCGACGCAGGCGCTCGACAACGCCAGGGCAGGGGAGATTTTACTGAGCGCCGCGGAACTGATCGCCATCGATGCGGCGGTGGCCGGGCATCTCGTGGCGATAGATGCGTGATCGAAAGCGCGTCCTGAGATGAATCGCATCCAGACGATCGCCGGCTTGCACGAGAACCCCGATATTGACGTCCTCGTCATAGGCGGCGGCATTAACGGCATCAGCGTGTTTCGCGAACTCGCTTTGCAGGGCGTCAATGTGCTGCTCGCGGAAAAAAACGATTATTGTTCCGGCGCCAGCGCAGCCCTCTCGCGCATGGTTCATGGCGGCTTGCGCTATCTTGAAAACGGCGAGTTCAAGCTGGTCCGCGAATCTCTGCTCGAACGCGATCGGCTGTTGAAGAACGCGCCGCATTACGTTGCGCCACTGCCAACCACGGTGCCTATCTTCGACCTGTTCTCAGGCATAGCAAATGGCGCATTCCGCTTCCTTGGGCTAAGCCGTCGTCCGGGCCGGCGTGGCGCATTGGTCATCAAGACCGGTCTGGCGATGTATGATTTCTTCACCGCCGCGCGGCGTATCGTCCCGCCGCACAAATTCAGGAGCCGCGCTGAAACACTCAAGGTCTGGCCTGCAATCAATCCTGCTATCCGCAATTCGGCGACATACTTTGACGCCTGGGTCAGCCACCCCGAGCGGCTGGGTACCGAGATGCTGCGCGACACCATGAATGAAAAGCCGTCCGCCCGGGCGCTCAACTATGCACGGGTATCGCTCGGTGACGCGAGCCTGGTGCTTAACGACGGACTGTCTGGCGAAACCGTGGCCGTGAAGCCGCGGCTCGTGGTCAATGCCACAGGCGGCTGGGTCGACCTGACCAATTCGGCGATCGGAGCCGTTGCGCCGAAGCTTATGGGCGGCACCAAAGGTTCGCATCTGATCGTCGACAATCGCGAGCTTCATGACGCGCTCGACGGTCACATGATCTACTACGAGAACGAGGACGGCCGGATCTGCATCCTGTTCCCCTATCTCGGCAACGTGCTGGTCGGCTCGACGGATATCCGTGTCGACGATCCCGACCAGACGTGCTGCGTGGATGACGAGCGGCAATACATCCTGCAGTCCCTGTCCTTCGTGTTTCCTGGAATCGAGATCGCCGATACCGACATCGTCTTTCAGTTTACCGGGGTGAGGCCGCTGCCGATAAGCCAAGACAGTTTTACCGGGCGCATTCCCCGCGATCATTTCTGCGAGCTCATCGAGGGCGCCGGTATAGTGCCGCCGACGCTCTGCATGATCGGCGGGAAATGGACAACCTTCCGGTCGTTCGGCGAACTGGCAGCGGATATGGTGCTCGAGCGATTGTGCCGACAGCGCATCGTCGGCACCCAAAACAAGCCGATCGGCGGCGGCCGGCATTTTCCCATTGCCCCGGCAAAATGGTGCGCAGAACGCGCGGCCGCAAACGGCCTGCCGCTTGACCGCATGCGTAGCCTCTTCGAGCGCTACGGTACCGCAGCGGATGCCGTCGCCGCCCATATGGCAGCGGGACATGACGAGCTCTTGCCCGGCAACGACTACTCGGCCCGGGAGATCCAATATCTCATCGCCAATGAATATGTCGAACAGCTGGAGGACCTGCTGCTTCGCCGCACGACAATCGCCATCACCGGCGCTCTCTCGGCCGATCTTCTCGATGCGGTTCTCGATATTCTGGCTGTCGAAAAGAGCTGGGACGCCGCGCGCAAGGCATTCGAGCGAACCGATTTCCTCGCCCTGTTGCAACGCCGGCACGGCGTCGATCTCGACCAGCTATCCCAAGAAGACGAAGGAAGGAGCGCCGAATGCGCATCAACAAGAAAGTCCGCATGAACCGGTTGTTTGGCCGGGCGCGCTGTCTCGACGTCGCAGTCGACCATGGCGTGTGCAACGAGCCGTCGTTTCTGGAAGGGCTCGAGGATATGGCCGGCGTCGTCGCCCAGCTGGTTGCCGCGGGACCGGACGCCATTCAGATGAATTATGGCCAGGCCGATCTGCTGCAGTCCTTGTCCGGCAAGGAAAAGCCGGCATTGGTCATGCGCATAGACATGGGCAATCCATATAACAAAACCCGCCATCGCTCGATGTGGGCCATCCTGCAGAACGAAGCCAAACCACTGATCGGCGCGCTGGAGATGGACGCGGCCTGCGTGGTCGTCAATCTATTCATGCTGCCCGATGAGCCGGACCTGTTCCGGCAATGCGTCCACAACATTGCCCGCGTTCGCGCCGACTGCGAAAGATACGGGCTGCCGCTGATGATCGAGCCGCTGGCGATGCTGCCCAACTCGGAGCGCGGAGGCTACATGGTCGACGGCGACCCCGAAAAGATCGTCACCCTGACCCGGCTCGCCAGCGAGATGGGCGCCGACATCATCAAGGCGGACCCGACCACCGATCCGAACGACTTCCACCGGGTGGTGGCGGCGGCGCGCTGTCCTGTCCTTGTGCGCGGTGGGGGCAGGGAGGATTTGCGCGCCGTCTTCGACAAGTCGGAGGCGCTGATGGCACAAGGCGCGGCAGGCATGGTCTATGGCCGCAACATATACCAGCATTCCAACCCTCGCGCCGTCGTGAGAGGATTGATGGCGATCATCCATGAGAATGCGGACGGCGCGGCGGCCTGGGAGCTCTACCAACAAGGATAAATTTTGGCGGCTTGGGAGGAGCTTCAATGCAGCAATACATTCTGGGTCTTGATGCGGGCAATACCGTCATCAAGGCCATCATCTTCGACACCGCAGGTCGCGAACTCGCACTTGCCGCCCGGGACGGCCGTTCCTGCATGCCAGAACCCGGCCATGTCGAGCGGGATCTCGGCGAATTATGGCGCAACGCCGTCGAGGTCATCCGCCAATGCCTCGACCAGTCGGGCATCGATCCCCGCGACATCGCGGTAATCGGTTGCGCCGGCCACGGCAACGGGCTCTACGCGCTGGACCGCGGCGGTGACCCGCTGCTCGGCATCCAGTCGCTCGACACGCGCGGTGTCGGCATCGTCAGCGAATGGGCGGCCGCGGGCGTTGGCGACCGGACCTATGCCCACTGCCTGCAACGGCCCTGGGCGGCGCAGACGCCGACTCTGCTGGCGTGGCTCAGGCGCCATGACCCGGCGCTCTTTGCCAAAATAGGCACCGTCTTCCTGTGCAAGGATTTTATCGTCAACCGCCTCACCGGCGCGCGCTCGACCGAGACCTCGGATATGTCGGGCTGCGGGCTTTTGCACATGCCTGATCGACGCTACGAGCGAGAGTTGCTGGCCGCCTACGGGCTCGACGATTGCATGGAACTGCTGCCGAACGTGCTGGAGGCTTCCGACATCGCCGGCCATGTCACGCGGGATGTCGCCGCTGCTACCGGCCTTCCTGCGGGCACGCCTGTGGTGGCGGGCCTGTTCGATGTCGTCGCCAGCGCCATCGGTTCGGGCGTCACCAGCACCGGCGCCGCCTCGATCATTGCCGGCACCTGGAGCATCAACCAGGTCATCACCGAAGAGCCGATCCGCGATCCGTCGATCTTCATGCTGTCGACCTTCGATCCGGTGCGCTACCTCGCCATCGAATCGAGCGCCACTTCGGCCGCAAATCTCGAATGGATCGTGCGTGAGTTCTTCGAGCATGCGCCGCCGGCAGGCGCATCGCCATTCGAAATCTGCAGCGAGCTTGTTGCGTCCGTCGATCCCGCGGGAGACATGCCGATCTACCACCCCTTCCTTTACGGTTCGCAGCAGAATGGCAAGGCGCGTGCAGGTTTCTACGGCATCGCCGGCTGGCATACACGGGCGCATATGCTGCGCGCACTGTTCGAGGGCGTCGTCTTCGAACACCGGCGGCATGTCGAGACGCTGCGCCGAGCGGGAGCGCCTGTCAGCCAGGCGGTTCTTTCGGGCGGCGGCTCGCGCAGCGCCATCTGGCCGCAGATATTCGCGGATGTGCTGGACGTGCCCGTGACCGTGGCGCGCAGCCGCGAGACGGGGGCGCTGGGAGCTGCAATTGCAGCCGGGACAGGCGTCGGCCTGTTTACCGATTTCTCCGCGGGCGCCGCCGCGATGACCGCGCCCGACCGCTGCTACCAGCCCAATAGCGAGATCGCACCGGTCTATGAGCAGCGCTATCGTCTGTATGACGAGATCAACCAGGCCATGGGTCCGCTATGGGACAGGATGGCAAGCGAACGGACGTCCAATTGACACAGACCGCTGCCGATTTTGGACACTACGACTTCATCATCGTCGGCGCAGGTTCAGCCGGCTGCGTGCTGGCCAACAGACTGTCGGCCGATCCAGCCATGCGCGTGCTGCTTCTGGAAGCCGGCGGCAGCGACCGCTATCACTGGGTCAACATTCCCATCGGCTATCTCTACTGCATGGGCAACCCGCGCACCGATTGGCTGATGAAGACCGAGCCGGAGCCCGGGCTGAACGGTCGTGCGCTCAACTATCCGCGCGGCAAGCTTCTGGGCGGCTGCTCGTCGATCAACGGCATGATCTACATGCGCGGCCAGACGGCCGACTATGATGGCTGGCGGCAAGCCGGAAATCTTGGTTGGGGCTGGGATGACGTGCTTCCATATTTCCGCAGGTCCGAGGACCATTTTGGTGGCGCCAACGACCTTCATGGCGCCGGTGGCGAATGGCGCGTCGAGCGCCAGCGTCTGTCGTGGCCAATCCTGGATGCTTTCCGCGATGCTGCCGAGGAACTCGGCATTCCCCGGACCGAGGATTTCAACGGCGGGACCAACGAGGGGTCGGGCTATTTCGAGGTCAACCAGAGGAAGGGCGTGCGCTGGAATACCTCGAAGGCGTTCCTGCGGGGCGTGCTCCGGCGGCCGAATTTGCGCGTCGTAACCGGCGCCGAGACCGAGAACCTGGATTTCGATGGAGCTTGCGTCACCGGCGTTGTCTTCCGCATGGGCGGCCAGTTGCATCGTGCGCGGGCAGGCGAGACGATACTTGCCGCCGGCGCGATCAATTCGCCGAAGCTGCTCGAGCTTTCCGGCGTCGGCCGACCTGCCGTGCTTGGCGCAGCAGGAATCCCGGTTCGCCACGCGCTGGAAGGCGTCGGCGAGAACCTGCAGGATCACCTGCAGATCCGCACGGTCTTCAAGGTCGCCAATGCCTCGACGCTAAACCAGCGCTACCACAATCTGTTCAGCCGCGCGGCCATGGGCGTCGAATACGCTATCCGTCGCAGCGGACCGCTATCGATGGCGCCGAGCCAGTTGGGTATCTTCGCCAGAAGCGACCCACGCCTGGAGACGCCCGATCTCGAATATCATGTCCAGCCGTTGAGCACTGACCGGCTGGGCGAGCCGCTGCATCGCTTCCCCGCGGTCACGGTTTCGGTCTGCAACCTCAGACCGGAAAGCCGCGGCACCGTCCACATAGGGACGCCCGATCCGCAGGCGGCTCCGAAGATCCGGCCGAACTATTTGTCTACCGAGGGAGACAGGGCCGTGGCTGTAGCATCGCTCCGCCACGTCCGCCGTTTGATGAAGGCGCGCGCCGTTGCCCGTTTCGCGCCTGAGGAAATGCTGCCCGGTGCACACTATGAAAGCGACGAAGATCTCGTCCGCAAGGCCGGCGATATCGGCACTACGATTTTCCACCCGGTCGGCACCTGCAAGATGGGCGCAGGCTCGACGGCAGTGGTCGACGGCCGGCTGCGGGTGCACGGCATTTCTGGCCTGCGCGTCGTCGACGCTTCGATTATGCCGACGATCGTTTCCGGCAACACCAACTCTCCAGTGGTCATGATCGCAGAGAAGGCATCGGAAATGATCTTGCAGGACGCCAGCCAGGAGAAATAATCCTGGGTGGCGCATCTGAGCTGACGCAGACCGGCAGCTATTCGCTGTCGTGCCGTCGGCCCCGCTCCATGCAACGCCGAGGCGTTTACTGCGGCTTTGTCGCGCAGATCGCGAAGCGTTGTTGAGTGGCGCGTTCGAGCGCCTTGGGCCAACTCATCTGTCGAGCCTGAGCGCGATGGATCGCGCCCAGTTTCCAGTCGACGACAGGCTGCTCGAATCCAGCTTCGGCCAGCAAGCGCACTATCTCTTCCGCCCGTGCGCCGCCCGAGAAATAGACACGAGTAAGAATGTTCTGGTGGCGTCTGGCCATGGCGCCGTCACTGTCGGAGACCCGGGACTTGCCGGCCGTGAGCTTCTCCCAGAGTTCCCGCAAACCCATCGCCCAGTTGCGGCTGACAAAATCGCCGTCGATGACCAGCAGCTTGCCGCCGGGCTTCAGCAGCGAGAACCATTCGGCAAAGGCCGCCTTCGGATCCAGCAGCGTCCAGACCAGGTGACGGGTGACGATGACATCGTAGCTCGCCTTGTCCTCGAGCGTCCGTTCGGCATCCCTCACGATGAAGCGGATATCGGCGCCGCGGTTTTGTGTCTTGGCGCGCGCCTTGGCGAGCATGGCTTCCGACCAGTCGAGGCCTGTCACCCCAAAGCCTAGATCGTGCATCAGATGCGAAATAACGCCTGTCCCACAGGCGAGATCCAGAGCCGCCCGCCCGGCGCCTGGCCCAAGGTGCCTGCTTATGAGCGCATGCCAGGCAGCGCGCTCGCGCTCGGAAAAAATCTCGTGGCCGACCTGCAGGTCGAACGTTTCGGCGCGGTCAGACCAATAGTCCCGAATTTCGTCGCGCAGCGAATAGTTTGCGTGAGCCGTCATTGCCCGAAACGCTCTCCCCAAAAGCGGTACATTGGAATTGCTCTAAAAGATAATTCTTGATTACACAATTCATGTTTTCTAAAGCCGGGCCGGTAAACTGAATTGCGAGAGCACAATGATTTTGAAATCGATATTTGCGGCCGCGGTCGCCCTCGCGGCCTTGATGCCGCTAACCCACGGCACGCGCGCCGAAACCGTCACCGACATTAGCGGCCGCAAGGTCGAGGTGAAGACGCCGGTCGAGAAGGTCATCCTCGGCGAAGGCCGGCAAATTTACCTGATCGCCGCGCTCGATACCGACAACCCCTTCAAGCGAATCGTTGGCTGGCGCGAGGATTTCTCCCAGGCTGATCCCGACAATTACGCCGTCTATCTGGGAAAATTCCCCTCGATGGCCACGATCCCGACCTTTGGCGGTTTCAAGGACGGCACCTTCGACATCGAGCAGGCGATCGCGCTTCAGCCGGACGTGATGATCATGAACATCGAGTCCAAGCAGGCGACCGAGGACGCGCAATATATCGAAAAGCTCGCCGCCGTTGGCATCCCGGTGGTCTATGTCGATTTCCGCGAGCATCCCTTCACCAATACCGAGCCGAGCATGCGCCTCATCGGCAAGCTTTTTGGCCAGGAAAAACGGGCCGAGGCGTTCATCGCCTACCGCGCCGCCCAGATCGCGCGCGTCACCGAGGTGATCGCAGAGAAGGATCCAAAGCGCCCGACCGTCTTCGTCGAGCGCGCCGGGGGCTATTCCGACGATTGCTGCATGAGCTTCGGCAATGACAATTTCGGCAAGTTCGTCGAGATGGCCGGCGGCCGGAATATCGCGGCGGATCTGATCCCGGGCACTTTTGGCGCGCTCAATCCCGAACAGATCATCGCAAGCGATCCTGACCAGGTGATTGTCACGGGCGGTAATTGGGAGGCCTATGTGCCGGGCGGCAAATGGGTCGGCGTCGGTCCAGGCGCGGACGAAGCGGCAGCAATGAAGAAGCTCAAGGGCCTGACGGAACGGCCTGCCCTCACGGGCATCAAAGCGGTGGAAAGCGGGCAGGTGCACGCCATCTGGCACCAGTTCTACAACAGCCCCTATCAGTTCGTCGCCATCCAGCAGATGGCCAAGTGGCTGCACCCCGACCTGTTCGCCGATCTGGACGCTGAGGCCACCTTCAAGGAGTTGCACGAGAAGTTCCTGCCGGTCGAATACGGGCCTGGCCATTGGGTCTCGCTCTCCGATGAGCAGTGAACCCGCGGCGCTGTCAGCCAAAGAAGGGCGCGGCCTCTACCGCGCCCTCGTCCTGCGCAAGCAACTCATCCTCGCAGGGCTCGCCCTGGCGCTGCTCCTGAGCCTTTGCATCGACCTCGCGCTCGGCCCGGCCAGCTACAGCCTGGACCAGGTTGTGCTCGCGCTCGTTTCTCCCAGCAGCGTCCCGCTTCAGGTGCGTGTCGTGCTGTGGGAGATCCGGCTTCCCATCGCGCTTATGGCCGTGGTCGTCGGCGCGGCACTGTCGGTCGCCGGTGCACAGATGCAGACTATCCTCAACAATCCGCTCGCCAGCCCGTTCACGCTCGGCATTTCGGCGGCGGCCAGCTTCGGCGCCGCGCTCGCGCTCGCCTTCGGCGTCACGCTCATCCCCGCGGCAATCGAATATGTCGTACCGCTCAACGCCTTCGTGGTGGCGATGCTGACCGCGCTCGTCATCCACCTGCTGAGTCTCAAGCGCGGGGTGACGGTCGAAACCATCGTGCTTCTCGGCATCGCGCTCGTATTCACCTTCAATGCGCTGCTGTCGCTCGTCCAGTATCTTTCCTCAGAGCAAGCGCTCGCAGCGGTCGTGTTCTGGACGATGGGAAGCCTCACCAAGGCCACCTGGCCCAAGCTCATCATCACCAGCCTCATCCTTCTCGCAACGCTTCCGATATTCGCACGCCGCGCGTGGGCGCTGACGGCGCTGCGGCTGGGCGAAGACAAGGCCGCGAGCTTTGGGGTCACGGTCGCACGGCTCAGGCTCGAAACCATGATGATGGTGAGCCTGCTCGCCGCCATTCCCGTCGCCTTCGTCGGCACGATCGGCTTCATCGGGCTGGTCGGTCCGCACATCGCCCGCATGCTGATCGGAGAAGACCAGCGCTTCTTCCTGCCTGCCTCGGCTCTTTCGGGCGCACTCATCCTTTCGGCGAGCTCGGTTGCCAGCAAGTCGCTCATTCCAGGCACGATCTTCCCGATCGGCATCGTCACCTCGCTTGTCGGCATTCCCTTCTTCATCTCGCTGATCCTCTCGAACGTGAGGCGCTCATGGTAACGATCAGGCTCGATGGTCTCGGAGCCTTCCACGGGACGCGGCTCGTCCTTTCGGACGTTTCAACTCCCATTTTTCGGGGTGGCGAGGTGGTTGCCGTCATCGGGCCCAACGCAGCGGGCAAGTCGACGCTGTTCAAGCGCATCGCCGGACTTTTGAAGGGCCCGGGACGCGTCTGCCTCGACGGAGCGGCGAAGGGACCGGAGGGCATCTGCTATATGCCGCAGGATACGGCAGCCAACGCGGTGCTGACCGTCTATGAATCGATCCTGCTCGCCCGCAAGCAGGGCTCGGCCTGGTCGGTCGGCGATGGCGACCTCGCACTCATAGACGGCATCCTGGCCGCGCTCAGCATTTCGGATATTGCCTTTCGCAATGTCGGCGAACTGAGCGGGGGACAAAGGCAGATGGTAAGCATCGCCCAGATCCTCGCCCGCGAACCTGAAATCCTGCTGATGGACGAGCCGACGTCAGCGCTTGACTTGCACCGGCAAGTCGAGGTGCTGAGCTTCGTGCGCGGGCTCGCGCGCAAACACGGGATTGCAGTGCTGATCGCAATTCACGACCTCAATCAGGCCCTGCGCTTCGCTGACAAATGCATCGTCATCGCCGACGGCCGGATGGTCGCCTGCGGTACGCCGGAAGAGGTCGTCACGCCGGCACTCTTGCGTGACGTTTATCGCGTCGAGGCGCGGGTCGAGCGATGCTCGCGGGGCATCGGCCATATAATGGTGGATGGCATCGCGGACGAATCGGCAGCCGCTGCGTCGATAGCAGCTTAAGGCATCGCCAAGGCGGCTACTTTGGCGACGAATGAGGCGTTCACTCACGACCGCTGCACGTCCTTCGACGAGCCGCTTTTGTACGAGACACCTTGGGTAGACAGAGGTCGTGAAAACGCGCGATAAGGTTAGCCTGCGCTAGATCTAGAGATGGCCGGGGCACCAGAAGATGGCACGCCGAATGTGCAACGCAATGCTTGGCTTCGCGGCGCTTGCCATAACCGCGTGCCAATCGGCTCCTGAAACGCCGCGACCCACCCTCGAACCCGCGTTAGGACCTGGTACCATTCCCGCCCAAACTGCCTCGGATCCTGCCGCTGTTCCCTCCGGCTCAGCAATTATGGATCAATCCGTGGCGGTCACTCCCCCTGACAAGGCCGTTCCGACAAAATATGCTGTTTTTTCGGGTCTATGGGCCGGACGTCTGGATGGGATGTATGACGCCAAACTTGCTGTTCAGACGATTTCTTCCAATGGGAAGGTGACGGTTACCTATGCGTGGGGAACTCTGGGTGACAACCATCCGGGCGAGGCCGCCGGCGTTGGAAGAATTGTGGGGACTACGTTGAAGCTTGAGCGCCTTCCGAATGGCGCAGACGTCAGTTTTGTCATGCGGCCCGACAGAACCCTGGCCGGAACCGTCAGGCTTGCCGGCCAGACCTACACGGGCGCGTTCCTCAAGCAATGATCAAAGGCGTGTCTGAAGGCTACGTAGGGGCCAGGCGACTGCCAGAAGGCGGAAATTGCTGGAAGTGGATGATGATCTGCCAGGTTGGGTCTGTGAAGGCCGATAAAGCTTGGCATGCGTTCTGATACCACCACGCCCAGGATGCACCCGAACACTCAGTCGTAGGCATTGGCAAACATGCTCAAATTGTCACTGCCGTGTTTGAAGCGCCCGGCGTACGAACCTTGTGGCAAGAGCAATGCCTCGCCTGAACCCATCCGCAAAGTTACAGCCTTCGGCCCGCTTGAGAGGTGGACTGGCGGATCAAAGACGGTGCCGTCAATGTCAACCGCGCCCCGTAATGGCGTTCCGGTTGCGCTGTACAGGCCATATACGCCAGGGATTGGGACATCGAAGACCTCCTGCTCACCGAGGTAAAGTCGACGGCCGGCAATCCTCAAGTTTGGCGCGACGGTGACATAGCTGTTCCGGATCAGAGGTGCGATCACTGGATAGATATATTCCGTGCGGTAAGACCACAGGATCATTTTAGGCGGAGACTTACTGAATACTTCATAGGCCTCGGATCTGTCGCCCTGTCGCAAAGTCGCGAGGACATAGTGTCTATCAAGCCATAACGTCGACGGTTCGCTCCTGTTGGGCAGCATCCCGATGCCGTCGAAGTACCGGTCACCCGGAGCGAGCAATGATTCTGCACGCGCGACCAGTTCAAGTTGCGCCGCGTTGTTGAAACGGAGGTAAACAATATTGCTGACGAAACTTAGGACCACGGCGGTCACCAGCGCCACCGATGCAATTCGAAAGTGGCGTGTGTTGGCCACGATCCGATCCAATGGTGCCAGTGACCACAATGACATGAACGGCAACGCCATGATGAATACGTAAGGCCAAGGCTGATCGTGAATGAAGACCAGAACGGTGATCACGATCGAGAAGACAAGCGCGATGCGATTTCTTTCCTCAAGCTGCCTGAACCGCATCAGTGACAAAGCCATGCCAGAGAAACAGAAGACGTAGAGTACTACGTTCCGCAAAAGCGTCTGCAACACGAGGTGCCTCAGTCCGCCGTACTCAACACCCCCGCGGGTCGCAACTTCAATCGGACCGAATACTAGGGTCTCGGCGATGGGGACCGGGTTGCTGCCGCCGAAAACGAAGCAGTACGCAAGGATCGAAAGAGCCCACCCCAACACCAGGCATGCCCCGCGAGCCAGCCCAGTTGAATAGCGTCTCATCATGGCTGCGTCAGTGACCAAGCCGAGCCCCAGCGCAACATTGAAGTAGACCGATTTTTGAGTGGCCAGGAAAGCCAGTCCGCTTAGGACGCCGGCAGCAAGTATATGCCGTGCACTCAACGCATGTGCACGCACCACGACCAGGAGCGCAGCCACCGCGAAGAACACCGCCAGCGGTTCGGCGATTGTTCGGAAAACACGCTCCATGAAATTCGAAAAGCACAGTAGGACGAGAACGATGCTTAAGGCACGCACGCGATCCTCCCCGAGCGCACGGGCGCAGGCGTATACCATGGCAACGATCGCGCAGCCCAGGAGCGCGGTTTGTATGCGCCCGACAAGCAGAATAGACGTGGCATCCCAGCCTACCAGGTGCGCCAGCTTAAAGAACGCTGTCGATCCCGCCGCTTTACTCGGCTGAATTGTATCGAAAAGTTCCCTGAACAGATATTTGGCGTATCCGAGCTGCCCGAACTCGTCCATGACGAAGAGGCTATTCCACGCAAGGACGAAAAGCAGAATAATCTTCACCATGATAAGACCGAGTACGATTGTGCCTATCTGGTATCGGTCTCCACCGTAGGCTCGCATTCAAACATCGCCCTGATTTTCAGGAGAATTGGGCTTCTCTCCTCGTGCCAACGCAAGTAGACGCTCCGCCATAGACCTCCAGTCATAATGTGCTAACGCGTAGCGAGCCATGGCGGCCCGTTCTTTAGATGTGGGTGCAAGGGAATTAATGGCTTGGGCGCAACGTCCGGCCGAGCCTTCCGTGTCGCGGAGATCGATGGTCACGCCACGGAGCCAGTCGGTTGCGTTAGGGTCGGCTCGGTTGCTGGGTTCACCGCAGACGACCGGCAGCCCAGAAGCCATCGCCTCCTGGATTACGAGCGGAAAGCCTTCGCCCACACTCGGCAACAGCAAGAGGTCAACGCTGCGATAGAGAGCGGCTAGAGCCTGCGGGCTCTGAGTCCCAAGGTCATGGACGTTGGCTAGTCCCCACATGGCGGGGCAGATCGGTCCGCTGCCGACCATCAGAAAGGCCAGGTCTTCCCTGGACGCAGCCAGGGCGCGTAGCACCCTGAGTCCCTTCTTCTCGACATAGCGACCAACGAAGAGAATGCGGCGCGCACCCGGCGCAATTGGCACCCCGGCCAGAGCGTCCGGCTCGGGAGCCAAACCTTCGCCGGGATGAAAAACTGCACTGTCGACACCATTGAACAGTAGAGAACACGGCATGCGGGCTGGCGTACCGACAAGGTCGTGTCGCACGGTATCGCTAATGAAAACGAGTGCGTCGGCTGCCCTCAGCATGGGGCGTGTGACGAGGATGTTGGCCAGTGCAACTGCCGAGCGGAGCACGCGCGATGAAAAAGCAACGCCAGCAATATGCTGGATCAAGACAACGCGCTTGCGGTGCGCTTTCGCCATCAACAATGCGAGTATCGAGGTGACGTACAATGCGTCATGCACCACCACCGCGTCGCAGCGGCGTACTTCGCGAGCCAGGGTTCGGATCGCGCGCGCACCCGGTAGGGGCATCGGCAGGCCAGTGATCTTCTCTATTGGGTTGGCGCAGGCAAGCGGGTGCGCCTCAACTTCGGTATACGGCGCTGGATCGGCATTACTAGCCGCCCAGACTGCCTCAGCACCTAAGCGTGCGAATTGGCGGCACAGTTGTCCGGCGACACGCTCTATGCCGCCGCCATGGGCCTCATAGAAATGGCTGATCGTGAGAATGCGCAACGGGTTATTCAGTCATACTGGCTCGAAGCGCATTGTTACTTCAAGCCGATTGGGAAACAGCAGTGCACCGACGCTTTTTCGATACCGCGCTGGTGTAGCGCGACAAGCGATGCGGTAGCCACTGTTGGCGGCCAGCATCTCCCATTCTGCTCGAGTGAGGTAACGCGCCCAGATCATGCCCCCAAAGGGGATATTCCCTATGGCATCCAAGGCCATGAGCCGCAGGGTGTCCAGCGTGCCGCATCTTTCGTGATCCTTGATATAAAGTGGACCGGTTACTACCCGCCGTATTTCGCGCAAGAGATCCGAACGGGCAGTGACCGGAACGTGGTGCACCACGTTGTTGAGCGTCGCTGCTTCAAAAGTTGCGTCAGCGAAAGGTAGTGTTTTGCCGTCATATTGCCGGGTTGGTACGCTGAGCGAGGAGCAGAAGCGATCGATTAGATCAACTGCCTGGACCTCGTCGACTGGGAAAAGTTCCGCCATGGCCTGGGCAATCACGCCTGTGCCGCCGCCGACGTCGAGCAGGTTCCGATGGCGCGCGGCCCATACCTCACGCAAACTATCGAGCATCGTCGCTTGATAAATTGGGGCCCTGGTCCGATACACCGCGAGATGACGCGATAGGATGACTTGCAGGAGCCGCGGGTCTATCGGCGACATCGTTGTGTTCATCGTCAATCACCTGAGCTCCGTCCAGCGGGTCGGCGTGACGATGGCCCAGCGACCGAGCAGGAAATTCAGAGCTAGCATGCAGACCGAAGCGATCGGTGCGGCGAATGTCATCGGCAGGTCGACCTGCTCATGCCAGAACCAGGTGGCAACGAAAGCGAACGGTATATTTGCCGACATTGCGATGAAGTAACGCACCAGGCCAATCGGGGCTAGCGGCTGACGAAAAGTGAACAACCCATGCAGAACATACCCGGCGCAAGCAACGATACCGAAGGACAGCAGCACGGCGAACCACAGCGGCATACCGACACTATCTGCCAAGATGATAACGGCGTTGTGTAGCACTATGCACAGGCCGGCGACAGCAACGTAAGCGAGAGGGGGCCGCACAGTCATGCAGCAGCCTTGCGAGCTCGTACCAGGAAGACACAAGCGTTGTCATCGCGTATGTGAGCGGGCGTGATCCGGTCTTCCAACTGAGCGCGCAGGTTCATCAACACGGCCAACGAGGACGCCAAAATGCCACCGATGATAGGCACACGCCTGAGGATGAAGGAAAATCCCGTCGATCGGATCAGTGTGGTAGTTGCCAGCGGACCGACGATTGCGTGCACATCCTCCACTTCGAGGCCTCGATTGGCGAGGTCCACGATAAGCCCGGTGCGCGTCCAGCGGCGATGATCTTCGGGGTGAGGATGATAGAGCCAAGTGCCGTGAGTAGATAGCAGCAGCACGCCATCATCGCGCAACAGCCTCCGTATTTCGCCACAATAGGCGTCGAGGTCGCGCACGTGCTCAAGTACCTGCACCGAAAGCACTGCACCTGCGGCACCATCGGCAAGCGGCACACGGCCCTGCTCGTCTATTTGCAAGAAACCATCACCGCCGATGTCTGCACCGCAATAATCGATATTCATCTGACGCATCATGTCAGCATACGGCATGTCGCCGCAGCCAAGGTCTACCATCAGCGAGCCTTGTCTGACATGCGCACTTGCTTCTTCCCGCAACAGTCGCGCAAGCGCGCGTAGGATCAGCCAGTCCGTATCCCAGACGCGTGGAACAGCCCTGCTTTGTCTCATGCGGTCCAGTCCCCAAGAACACGCACTATCTGCCCCGCGGCGTCGCCATCCATAGCTAGGCCCGCAAGGGGGGCAAGCAGGTCCGGAATCCCCGAAACCGAATGGTTAGCAGACACGTCGATTGTCCAGGTTATCCAGGAGCAATTTGAGAACAAATCCGGAAAGCACCATGGAAACGCCTGCCACGCAGGTCGTGGTAATCACAAAGGTCAGATGCACGGATTGCTCCATTGATCCGCCAACGAAGATCCATCGCAGCGCCAGCAGTATGTCCCCGAGGAAACCAACCGTCGCGAGCACACCTCCGGAGAGGACTAGCCATTCCAGCGGGCGACTGCGCGTCAGCCAGGCGATCATCAGTCCTGCGGGCATAGGGTGATAGATTGCGATCGCTACCTTGGCCAGCGTCCCGAAGAGAATGGCCGAAAGACCGATCAATGTTGCCATCGACGAGAGCGCGACGAAGTGGATCCCGAAATACTGCCCACCTATGGTGACAGGCCCAGCAGCGAGGATGGCAAGCCCGATGACACCGGCGATCAGCAGGATTAGTCCGGGTAAAAGATACATCGTGTCCGGTGCATGAGCCACGATCAGCCGCAGGTGTCGCCACCCGTCACGGAAAGAGCGCAGGTGAGGGGGGCGGTCACGTTTGTCTGGATAGAGCTTGATTGGCACCTCACGGATGATCAATCCGGCGCGATGCGCGTTGATGACCATTTCGGAAGCGAATTCCATACCGGGCGAGCGTGCGCCCATTCTTTGGAACGCGTCACGAGTGAAACCCCGCATGCCGCAATGAAAATCGCCTATAGGAGAGTGGTGAAGCCAGCGCGCAATCGTCGAAAGCACAGGATTGCCAAGGTATCGGTGCAGAGGAGGCATGGCGCCAGGCTCTATCCCGCCAGCAAAGCGATTGCCCATGACCAACTCCGCGCCATCCTCCAGCGCGTCGATGAAGTCGTCGAGTTTGCTCCAGTCGTAGGAATCGTCTGCATCGGCCATGATCAGGTACTTGCCGTGCGCAGACCCAGCCGCTGCACTAATCGCGGCGCCGTAGCCCTTGACCGGCTGGTGCGCGACGCGCGCACCAAGCGACTGGGCAATCTCCACCGAGCGATCGCTCGATCCGTTATCCCCGACGACCACCTCACCTCTGATCCCCCGCTTTGCGAACGCATCAAGCGCCTTTCGAATGCAGATGCCGAGCGTGCGCTCTTCGTTCAGGCAAGGTATGATCGCCGATACCAAGGGAGCCTCCAACTCAAGGAAGCCTTGGTCAGTTTGGCCCGTCGCGACGTCAGACCGGCTATTTATCATTCCACCTGATCCAGTCGAATCGTCAGCTGCATCGAGAGTCGGGCACGTGACCAACGTGTTGCTTCTGGCCTTTATCGACCTAGAAAGAACAAGTTGCGTAATTATTCCCAAAGCCTAATTACCGTTGGGCGCGTTAATTTTTTGTGCTTATGCAACCACGACGATTGCAATCAGGAACACGATAGCTCCTGGCCAACACGACGCGCACAGCGCAAACCTAGCGGGAGAATGTCTGGAACTTTGGTGGATAGCTGTCGTTCTCGTCAATCTGCAAGCCTGCAGCCACTTTGGGAGGCATTCGGTCAGCTTTGAGCTGACGTTGAGGCCGGTCGTGCCACGGTGTCGCAAATCACCTTCGCCAGGCTCTGACGAGCCGAGGGGAATCAAGCAGGCACTCCATCCGAAGATGACCGCGGGGCGGTTGAGTTTATTCGACGCGCGCTTGATCGCCAGTCTACCCGCTGTTTGCGCTGACCGCGTCACCAAGCACCTTTGTGCGGGGCTGCATGCGCGCGGCCGCAGGCGCGAAGACCGAAATCGCCTTCGGGTGGACCTTGAAATGCGCCGGCGTCGAGGTGACGATCTCACCATCGGTGTTCACCGGCATCGGCCTTTTCGTCTCGATGTCGAACTCGACGCATCTGGCCGTCCGAACCTCGCTCCAGGCGCCGTGTGTGCCTGAGCGGAACGAGCGCAGCAAGAGCGCCATCTTCCAGAGATTCGTCATTTCCAGGCTGTACAGGTCGAGATGGCCGTCATCGATCTCTGCCGTCTCCTCAACGACGTTGCCGCCGCCATAGTGCCGGCCGTTGCCGACTGCTATCTGGTAAGTCTCGACTTCGGTCGCTACGCCCTTTTCGGTAATCCTTGCTTCGAAGTGGCGGGCCTTGGTCAACACTTTCATGGCCGCCACGGCATAGCCAAACCGGCCGAAACGTTTCTTCAGTGCCGGGTCAAGACCCTGGGCAAGGTCGGTGCTGAGGCCGATGCTCGCAACATTGAAGAAAGCGTGACCATTGACGGTCCCGACATCGATCAGACGCCTTCCGCCCTCTACGATCACGTCGGCGGCCTTCCGCAGATCCAACGGTATTTCGAGCGTTCGTGCCAGATCGTTCGCCGTCCCCATTGGAATGATGCCCATCGGCAGCCCGCTTTCCATGGCCGCGACCGCCGCTGAGGACACCGAGCCATCGCCGCCGCACACGATCACAAGGTCGGCCCTATGGCGAAGGCGTACGATATCGCGTGCTATCTCGGGCAGCGCCTCAAACGTCTCGACGCTGACGCGGAGCCCGCCGGCCTCCAGCCGTTCGACGATCGGTGCGATAGATTCCTGCCCGCGTCGCGCCTTTGGATTGACGAGCAGAAGGGCGCGTCTGGTCGTGATGTCGTTCATGCGGCGTAGATAGGGTGCTTGCCTGCGGATTACGACGTCCAACAGGCGCGCCTGGCAAGACCCAGAGTTGAATTTTCGTAACAGCCCGAATTGCTGGTTGTCACATCCGATGAGGAGTCTGCGCAGTTGGGACGCTGTGCGCCAGTATCCGCTGCGGCCAACTTGGCCGAATCTGGCGCTCAAAGGTCCTTTATTGGTCGATTTCTCAATCTCGACGGTCAATCAATCCGAAATTTCGGTTCATCACCTGTTCAGAGCGGTTTCCGGATCCATTTTGCCAGGACGCCAACGATGCCCTCCCGGAACAACAGCACCGCGACAACGAAGATGATGCCTTGGCCGATCGTGACCCAGTCGCCAAATGTCGCGAGGTAATTCTGCATCGTGACGATGACTGCCGCGCCGACGATCGGTCCGAACACCGTGCCCATGCCGCCTAAGAGCGTCATCAGCACGACCTCGCCGGACATGGTCCAGTAGACGTCGGTAAGCGACGCCAATTGGAACACGATTGCCTTGGTTGCGCCGGCGACGCCGGCGAGCGTGGCCGACAGCACGAATACGGCGAGCTTGTAGCGGTTGACCCGATAGCCCAGCGAGATCGCGCGAGGCTCGTTCTCGCGGATCGCCTTCAACACCTGTCCAAACGGCGAATGGATGATCCGATAGATCAACAATATGCCGGCGAAGAAGATGGCGAGCACGAAGAAATAGAGCACTTCGCTCGAGCGCAGGTCGATCAGCCCGAACAGATGCCCGCGCGGCACGGCCTGGATGCCGTCCTCGCCACCGGTAAACGCCGCCTGCAGCGAGAAGAAATAGATCATCTGCGCAAAAGCCAGCGTCACCATGGCGAAATAGATGCCGTGGCGGCGAATGGCGAGGGAGCCAATGGCGAGACCGAGCACGGCAGCCACCAGCGCGCCCGCGATGATGGCGAGTTCGGGCGTCAAACCCCACACCTTTGCCGCATGGGCCGAGACGTAGCTCGCCATGCCGAAATAGGCAGCGTGGCCGAACGACAAGAGCCCGCCATAGCCGAGCAACAGGTTGAAGGCGCAGGCAAACAGCGCGAAGCACAGCACCTTCATGACGAAGATCGGATAGAGCAGAAATGGCGCGGCGATGAGGAAGACGAAGAGCGCGGCGAAGATCGCAAAGTGATGACGTGGCATGCCCGCGGCGCCAACCGACGTGATGGCCACCATCGCGATCGGGTTGGTGTCGGTTGTCATCACACACTCCGCCCAAACAGACCCGCGGGCTTGACGAGTAGCACGAGCGCCATGATGACAAAGATCACCACGGCCGAGCCTTCCGGATAGAACACGCGGGTCAGACCCTCGATCAGCCCAAGCCCGAAGCCGGTGAGGATCGAGCCCAGAATCGAGCCCATGCCGCCGATGACGACGACGGCGAAGACGACAATGATCAGGTCTGCCCCCATGTTCGGATTGACTGCGTATATCGGCGCGGCGAGCACGCCGGCGAAACCCGCCAGTGCGACGCCGAAACCATATGTGAGCGTGACCAGCAGCGGCACGTTGATGCCGAACGCGCCGACCATGGTCGGGTTCTCGGTCGCTGCCCTGAGATAGGCGCCAAGGCGGGTCTTTTCGATAATGAACCAGGTCGCGAGACACACGATGAGTGAAGCCACGATCACCCAGGCGCGCGAATTTGGCAGGTACATGAAACCGAGATTATGCCCGCCGGTCAGAAGCGGCGGCGGCGGGTAAGGCAGGCCGGATACGCCGAAAAACTGGCGGAAGAAGCCGACGATGATCAGCGCCAGGCCGAAAGTGAGAAGCAGACCGTAGAGATGGTCGAGGTGATAGAGTCGTCGGATCAGCACGCGCTCGAGCACAATGCCGGTGACGCCGACGATCGGCGGCACGATGAACGCGGCCCACCAGTAGCCGACGCCGAGATAGTTGAGCAGCATCCAGGTGCCGAAGGCGCCCAGCATGTACTGCGCGCCATGCGTGAAATTGATGATGTTCAAGAGACCGAAGATGACCGCCAGCCCGAGGCTCAGAACCGCGTAAAAGGACCCATTGATCAGCCCGAGCAGCAACTGGCCGAACAGGACCTGCGGCGGAATTCCAAGCAGTTCGAACATGGTCGCTCCGGCTGACTTGTCGACGAAAGGACGCGCCGAGCGGCTCGGCGCGTTCGTTGGCGAGGCTCGCTTACTTGACGAGCGGACAGCCGCCGTCGGCGAGCGGGCGGAACGCTTTGTCGGCCGGAATGGTGGCCACCGTCTCGAAATAATCCCATGGCCCCTTCGATTGGTCCGGCTTCTTGACGCGGAACAGATACATGTCGTGCAGCTTGCGCCCGTCCGCGCGGATCGTGCCCTTGCCGAACAGCGGATCATCGGTCGGCATTTCCTTCATCTTGGCCATCACCTTGGCCGCGTCCTTGTCGCCGACGGCCTCGACGGCTTTAAGGTAATGCAGGACCGAAGCGTAGACTCCGGCCTCGATCATCGAAGGCTTCTGTCCGGCATTCCGCTCCTGGAAGCGGGCAGAGAATTCCCGCGTTTGATCGTTCTTGTCCCAGTAGAACGCGCCGGTGAGCACGAGGCCCTGCGCCACTTCGAGGCCAAGCGCATGCACGTCATTGATGAACATCAGCAGGGCGGCGAGCGCCTGGCCACCCTGTGTGATGCCGAATTCCGACGCCTGCTTGACCGCGTTAATCGTGTCGCCGCCGGCATTGGCGAGGCCGACGACCTTGGCACCCGACCCTTGCGCCTGCAGCAGGAAGGACGAGAAATCCTGGCCGGGGAAAGGATGACGGACGGCGCCGAGAACCTTGCCGCCCGATGCTTCGACGACCTTCGACGTATCGCGCTCGAGCGCGTGGCCGAAGGCGTAGTCCGCCGTGACGAAGAACCAGCTATCGCCGCCTTGTGCGACCATGGCCGAGCCGGTGCCGTTGGCAAGCGCCCAGGTGTCGTAGGTCCAGTGGACGGTGTTGGGCGAACAGGCTTTGCCGGTGAGGTCCGACGAGGCCGGACCCGAGGCGAGGAAGATCTTGTTCTTCTCCTTGGTAATCTCGTTGACGGCGAGCGCCACCGACGAGGTTGGCACGTCGGCGATCACATCGACATTTTCGGTGTCGTACCACTGGCGGGCGATGTTCGAGCCGACGTCCGGCTTGTTCTGGTGGTCGGCGGAGACGATCGACACATTGATGCCCTTGTCCGCCGCCTTGAAGTCTTCCGCCGCCATCTGGGCGGCGATGACCGAGCCTTCGCCGGCGATGTCTGCATAGATGCCGGAACGGTCATTCAGAACGCCGATCTTGACATCCGTGGCGTAGGCCGCGCCTGCCATCAGCAGGCTCGCCGTTGAAGCCAGAATAAATCCCATTTTTTTCATCGCTACTTCCCTCCGATTGCGGCGCAATGCGCCGTTGATGATTGCCTCAGACACCGAGATAGGCGTGCAGCTTGTCAATGTTGGCGTCGAGTTCGTCGTTGGGGATCGTGTCGATCACGCGCCCCTGTTCCACCACGTAGTGCCGGTCCGCGACCAACGCGGCAAAATGAAAATTCTGTTCGACGAGCACGATCGTGAATCCCTCCTCCTTGAGCCGGGCAATGGTGCGGCCGATCTGCTGCACAATGACGGGTGCAAGCCCTTCGGTCGGCTCGTCGAGCAGCAAGAGCTTCGCGCCGGTCCGCAAAATCCGGCCGATGGCAAGCATCTGCTGTTCGCCGCCCGAAAGCTTGGTGCCTTGGCTCGAAAGCCGCTCCTTCAGGTTCGGGAAAAGCTCGAAAATCTGCTCGACGCTGAGCCCACCGGGGCGCACCTTCGGCGGCAGCATCAAATTCTCCTCGACCGAGAGGCTGGAAAAGATCGCGCGCTCCTCTGGGCAGTAGGCGATGCCCATCTGTGCGATCGACCGCGACGGCAGCTTGATCGTCTCACGGCCGTCATAGGTGACCGAGCCCGAGCGCCTGGAAAGGATGCCCATGACGGCCTTCAGCGTCGTCGTCTTGCCGGCGCCATTGCGGCCGAGCAGCGTCACCACTTCGCCTTCGCCAACCTCGAAGCTCACGCCGTGAAGCACATGGCTCTCGCCGTACCAGCCCTGCAGGCCATCGACGCGGAGGAGGGGTCTCGCCGAGGAGGCAACAGCCGGCCTGCTCGTCAGTTCAGCTTCAACCATGGCCGGCCCCGATATAGGCTTCGATAACGCGCGGATCTTTGGATACCGCAGCATAGTCGCCTTCGGCGAGGACTTTGCCGCGCGCGAGCACGGTGATGCGGTTCGACAGCGAGGCTACGACCGACAGATTGTGCTCAACCATCAAAATGGTGCGGTTCTTGGAGATGCGCCGGATCAGCGCCGAGATGCGCTCAATGTCTTCTTGTGCCATGCCTGCCATAGGCTCATCGAGGAGCAGCATTTCAGGGTTCAGCGCCAGTGTCGTCGCGATTTCAAGCGCGCGCTTGCGGCCGTAGGACAGATCGCTGGCGCGGATGTCCGAAAACTCGGTCAAACCGACATCGGCGAGAAGAGCCGCAGCCTCGCTATTGAAATTGGAGAGCACTTTCTCGGAGCGCCAGAAATCGAAACTGTCGCCGCGCCGGCGCTGCAGCGCGATGCGGACATTCTCGAGTGCGGTCATGTGCGGAAACACCGCCGATATCTGGAAGGAGCGCACAAGGCCCAGCCGCGCGATGTCGGCCGGCTGCATCCTGGTGATGTCCCGGCCCTGGTAGCGGATCGCGCCGCGCGTCGGCTGCAGGAATTTGGTCAGCAAGTTGAAGAGGGTCGTCTTGCCTGCGCCGTTGGGGCCGATCAGCGCGTGGATCGATCCTCGCTCCACCGTCAGGTTGACATTGTTGACAGCGACGAAACCCTTAAATTCCTTAGTCAATCCCGCTGCTTCGAGGATCGCTCCGGAATTCATGCGCGGGAACCTTCGCCCGTCATCGGCGTGAAAACGTGGAACCGCGCTGCGAGGCTGTCCGCCCCCAGGGTGACTTCCATGGTTTCCTCCCGTGGCACTCCTGCCCGCAACAAACGACCTAATGCACATCGCGTCAAGGCCGCAATTTTCAGAAGCCTCGAACTTCACGAAGCGCTGAGTCAACTGCCCTTGGCACAGGCTCGCCTCGAGAAGCTGGCGTGCGGTTGGCATCACATCCGATCGAGCGGCATTTACAGGGATCTGTTGCGGTCTTTGACTGCCGGCGCTGTGGCACGGGGCCTTCGATGAACCCCATCCCTGGCCGAGCAGTGCGAAATCCCTCGCCGCCCGACTAGATGAATGCGAAAAGCTTAGCTGCGTTAGTTCGAGTTGGGGTTGTCCTTGCCGCGGTTTGGATCCTTGCCGGCAGCCTGGCTGCTCTGTTGGGCTTGTCCTTCTTGTCCTGATTGCCGCGGTTGCTCGACGCGGCGATTGTTCCCGCGGGGAACATATCGGCCTTTCGAGAGTTCGCGCTATAGGACCGCAATGAACGCGAGGAAGGGGATTGCCGTCGAAGCTTTTTGAAGGATGACCTTCGCTTTTGAGAAGTTGTCAGGATTGATCGTGGACACACCAGACGAAGCTGTGGACGCGGCACCGCGGATAAGCGGCCTTGATCGTGCACGGGTGCGACAAGCTTTTGACGTGCGATTCACGATCGAGCGCGTGTGCAGCGATTACTTGGCGATCTATCGCTCGCTCATGGAGGGCACAACGAATGCACTTGGTTCTCAAAACAAGCGCGCTAAAAATACCGCAATGATGACTATGGCTACCTGACAGAGCAAGGAGAGGGCTCGGCTGCCCGTACGGCCGGCCCGGATCAGCGCCTGAGCCGCCTTGGTCGCTTCTGAACGGGAGGGGTTGACCATGACCACTCAACTCGAAGACCGCAAGATTGATCCAGCCGTAGCGCTCCCGGCAATCGACGAAACGGCACCGCGCGAGCCGCATCGGCAATTTGCGCTGAAACACGAGGATTGCTTCGTCGTCGCAGACAGCTACGGCGACATACGCGGCACCGGCGACGGGCTTTTCCGCGACGACACGCGTGTACTGTCGCGCTTCCGCCTGTTCATCGGCGGCAGGATGCCGTCGCTGCTCGGCGCCTCGCTGTCGCAGGACAACATCCTGTTCACCGCCAATCTCACCAACCTGGCCACTATCGGGCCGAATGGCAGCGAAGCATTGCCGGGCGTCGTCCATATCGACCGGACGCGGTTCATCTGGCAGGACCGCATGTTCGAACGCATCACCTTCACCAACTATTCCGCGCGCGAGGTGGATCTGCCGGTTCGGCTCGACTTCGACGCCGATTTCCGTGACATGTTCGAGGTGCGCGGCACTACGCGTAGCCGCCGCGGCCGCGCGCATGACGCGCTGGTCGGCGAGGCGAGCGTAACGTTCCAATATGAAGGCCTCGACAATGTGGCTCGTCAATCGGTCATCGCATTCTCGATCAAGCCCGATCAGGTGCACCCCAACCACGCCGACTTCCTTATTCTCGTGGCAAGGCGTGACAGCAGAGCATTGTACCTGGAGGTCGGCCACAGCGAAGAGACCCCCTCCAGCGACCGCTTTCGCGCGGCCGCTGCGCGAGCCCGCTTTGCCATGCGCTCAAAGCGCCGGCAGGGCGCCACCGTCTTCAGCTCCGGCCGCGTGTTCAACGACTGGCTGACACGCACGCGCGCCGACATCGCGCTGCTGACGACCGATCTGGAAACCGGGCCATACCCGTATGCCGGCATCCCCTGGTTTTCGACGGCTTTCGGCCGCGATGGCGTCATTTCCGCCTTACAGATGCTCTGGCTCAATCCGGACCTTGCTCGCGGGGTGCTGGCCTTCCTTGCCCACTATCAGTCGACCGAGATCTCTGTGTTCGACGATGCCGAACCTGGCAAAATCATGCATGAAACCCGGAAGGGCGAAATGGCCGTGCTGCGCGAGCTGCCGTTCGGCCGCTACTATGGCGGCGTCGACACCACGCCACTCTATGTCTATCTGGCTTCGTCCTACGCCGATCGCACCGGAGACGAGGCATTCGTCGATCGCATGTGGAACTCGCTGGGCGCTGCCACTGCGTGGATGGAGGAGGTCGGAACCCGCAACGGGGAAGGCTTTGTAACCTACAACAGGGCGGCCGACACGGGTCTGTTCAACCAAGGCTGGAAGGACAGCGCCGATGCCATCTTCCATGCCGACGGCACGATCCCCAAAGGGCCGATCGCATTGGTCGAGGTGCAAGGTTATGTCTTCGCCGCATATCAAGGTATGGCCGCGCTGGCCGCCAGACGCGGCGACGATGCAAAGGCGGCGCACTGGAGCGCCCTGGCAGAGAGGATCCGTGAGGCGGTGGAAACGCATTTCTGGATGCCGGACCGAGATTTCTATGCTTTGGCAATCGACGGAGAAGGCAAGCAATGCGCGGTTCGCGCGTCCAATGCCGGTCACCTGCTCTATGTCGGGCTGCCTTCAGCGGAACGGGCGCAGGCCCTTGCCACCCAGCTGCTCTCTGGTCATCTCCATAGCGGTTGGGGCGTTCGCACACTGGCCGACGACGAGGTCCCATTTAACCCGATGTCCTATCATAATGGGTCGATCTGGCCGCACGACACTGCACTCTGCGCCTCCGGGCTCGCCCGCTATCACGAGCGCGACAGCGTCGTGAAGCTGATGAGCGGTATGTTCGAGGCGGCGGTCCGTTTCAACATGCGCCTGCCGGAGCTGTTCTGCGGCTTTACGCGCGCGGCCAGCGATTCACCGGTGGCCTACCCGGTCGCATGTCTGCCGCAAGCATGGTCGGCAGGCTCCGCGTTCATGATGCTGCAGGCCTGCCTGGGTATCCGGGTCGACGGCTGGAAGCGCGAGATCACTGTGGAACGCCCGCGGCTGCCGATCGGTATCGACAACATTGTTATCCGCCATCTGGCCATCGGCGAGGCGAAAGTCGATCTCATCTTCGAGCGCATTGGCGACCGCGTTGTGTGCTATCTCGACCATCGCCATGAAGGTCTGGTGCCTCTGGTGGTGCGCTCTTAGCGCAGGCCGGCTCCCCATGTGCTCCGTGACGGACTCTGCCATCAACGACTACGGCCCAACTGATACCTGCGCCGATCGCCAGCGCACCGACTGTACGGTGGTACCTGCCCAAGCCAAACCGGACGACTATCTGCTCGCAGCGTCGCTACAAGATCGCTGAAACGTCGCCCTGGATGCTGACATGCTGGCGCAGGAGCGTGCGCGCCCGCGTCGCCGGCGAGGATTGCTTCCACGATCGCGCACCCACCGTCCTCATTGCCCTCCACGCATGCGCCGGGCTTTCCTTCTGGCCGAACGTCGCGCCAGCCACAATGAGCCGGCGCGACTTTGGTTCTTCATCTGTCGCCGGGCGTGTCGGGCGCACTGTTATGCTCCCCAGACCTGCCGGGATCCCGATCGCCTAGCTCGCCAACAGCACCTTCACCGCCATTGCCTGGACCTGAGTTGACGTGGCCGGAGTTGCCGTTTCCGTCGTCATCGCCGTCATCGCCGTCATCGCCGTCATCGCCGTCATCGCCGTCATCGCCATCATCGCCATCATCGCCGCCGCCGCCGCCGCCATCGCCGCCATCATCGCCCCCATCGCCATTATCGCCGCCATCGCCACCATCGCCATTGTCGCCACCGTCGCCATTATCGCCGCCGCTGTCGTCGGGAGCCAAGACACTTTGGATTTGCGCAGTGGTCATCGGCGGACATTGGTCGATTTGCGCCGCCGTGAGAATGTCAGTCCGGTTCAGCGCCACGCAGCAAAGCTCATAGTTAGCGTTCGTCAGAGGGTTGCATTGCTGAGCCGTGAGTACGGGCCGCTCGATCTCTTGGACTCGTGCTGGAACGGTTGCTGCCACTCCAAAAAAGGTGGCTGATATCAACACTATACCGGTGCTGTTGAGTAGTGACTCTAGCGTACACATATTAGCTCTCCATTATATTAATTGCTACTAAAACGCGAATACTGTTTCAAATGTTCCCGTCACCGTTACAATTTGTTAACCAAAAACGGGACGCTAAGGCGTCGCGAGGGATTGCTTTAGGTTCAGCGTCGACTATTGCGAGGCGACCACAGAGGCCCCTCGTTTATGATGCGAATTCTGACGCTGCACACATGCGCTGTCCTGCTCTCGGCCTGCACCCAGGCTTCCGGCGCTGGCACTACCATGCAGACGCAGGGCTATGCGTTTGCGCCCCCTGCCTTCAAAACCTTCTGCGCTAAGGAAAAAACGCTTTGCGACACCAGAGGCAAGACCAAAGTTGTGGACTTGACGGGACCTCGCAAGGCGGAGCTCGCAAGAGTCAACGCCGCAGTCAACCACCGCATTGCTGAACGAAGCGATGTCAGCACCACGGGCAAGGCCGACGAGTGGGACTTGCCGAAAGACCAGGGCGATTGCGAGGACTTCGCCATCCTCAAGAAAAGCGAGCTACTCAAGCTCGGCTGGCCGGCTTCTGTCCTGCTGCTGACTGTGGCGCGCAGCGGGAAAGAAGGCCACACCGTTCTGACAGTGCGCACCAGCCAGGGTGATCTGGTGCTCGACAACAAAACGTCGGCGATCAGGGACTGGTCGCGAACGTCCTACCGTTACTTTGCACGCCAGTCACAGTCGAACGGCAAGGTGTGGGAGCGGATAGGCAAGGCCGGACAACCGTAGGCGCGTCTGCGGCTCGCGCAACCGCTTGTGCTGCGGTCCCTCAAGATCGTTCGGGCACGCGTTTTTGGCGAGCGCGAACTCGCAATGCTGAAATGGGATATGCCGTCACCGCCGGAGCGCATCAAGGGCAAGGCCGACTATGACTATGACCTGATGGTCGTGGAGCCGCGAATTGACCGTCCATGATGCCCGCCTGATGCCGCCGAGCTATGTCAAGCCGTACGTGAAGCGCCAGAAGAACGATGCTGCCGATGCCGAGGCGATCACCCGGCCGACGATGCGGTCGTCGAGATCAAGGAGCGATGAGCAGCAGAGCATCATGGTGCTTCACCGGGTCCGGCTGACGTCCACACATGGCGCAACTGAGCCTATCACGAAACGCGAATCGGCAGCATGTGAGGGAAGCCGCTATAGGAATGATCGATGTTTGTTCGCCAAAAGTCGCGTAACATTGTATTCGGGAACCACTGGGCGATCCACTATCTGCTCGCCATCGTCGCTACAAGATCGCTGAAACGCTCGCCCTGGATGCTGACATGCTGGCGCAGGAGCGTGCGCGCCCGCTCCGCGTCGCCGGCTAGGATTGCTTCCACGATCGCGCCATGCTCGGCGAACGAGGTGGCAACGCGGTTGCGCACGCGAAGCTGGAGACGCCTGTAGGGTTGCAGACGGCGATGCAGTGCGACGCACTGCTCGGCCAGGAAACCGCTGTGGCTGGCAGCATAGATAGCCTTGTGAAAACGTTCGTTATCGTAATAGTAGAGGTCGCTGTCGCCGGCCGAGGACGAACGCTCGCAATCTGCATGCGCGGCCAGGATGGTTGTGCGATCGGCATCGGTGAACCGTCGCGCGGCCAGCGAACCGGCCAAACCTTCAAGTTCCGCCATCACCTCGAACATTTCGAAAACGCGGTGCGGTCCCGGATCGATCACCACGGCACCCCGGCGCGGCCGGATCTCCACCAGCCCGATCGCGTTCAACTGCATCAGCGCCTCGCGCACCGGCGTTCTCGACACGCCGAAGCGTGTTGCCAATTGCACCTCGTCTAGTCGTGCACCGGGGGCGAAGTCGTTCGAGATGATGCCGTTTTCGATCTCGTCACGTAGGCGTTGAACAACATTCCCTGACATTTTCGGACTCCAAAATGCATTACGCGCATTCTTGTATGCAAGATAGTTGACTTTGCGCACAATCGCATTTAATAACGATACCACAATAGGCAAGTCGCACACAATTGGCGGATTCAACCGAGCAGTAGCACCGCGAGCGCGCGGAGGGTCTTTTGCGCCGATTTCGACTTTGCCAGGAGGACTCCGACATGGCAGGTATCTCGTTCTTTAGCGATATGGTGCAAAGCATCACCGATCGCGGCCGCAGGCTGCTTGCGGCAGGCGCGCGCAGCGAGCCGATCCAAGCCGAGACGAATATCGACACGCTCTGCGACATGCTTTTGTCGAGCCGGGGCGAAGCCTCGGGCATGGCATTGGCCGCCGAGGTCCTTCAGCGCTGGGCCCAACTGGACGCGGTCGGTCAGCAAGACTTCGTGCGTATGCTGCACGAACAGTTCGGCCCAGACATCGCCAAGCTTGACAAAGCCATCGAGCGCTACCGCAGCGACAGGAGTTCGGACGCCGTCATCGAACTGCACCAGGCCGCCGAGCCGCGTCGCCAGGAACTGGTGCGCAGACTCAACCTGGCCCCCAAAGGCACGGCAAGACTGGTGGAGATGCGCGAGCGCCTATTAGCCATGAAGGACGCGACGGAGCCGTTTCGCGCCGTCGATGCCGACTTCGCCCACCTGTTCGGCTCATGGTTCAACCGCGGTTTTCTGACCCTGCGTCCGATCGACTGGTCGACGCCAGCCGACATCCTGGAGAAGATCATCAGATACGAGGCTGTGCATGAAATCGCCGGCTGGGAGGAACTGCGGCGGAGGCTAGCTCCAGCCGACCGCAGGTGCTTTGCGTTCTTCCACCCGCGTCTCGCAGACGATCCGCTGATCTTCGTTGAGGTTGCGCTGACCAAGGCGATTCCCTCTGCCATCGCTGATGTGCTCGATGTAAACCGTTCGCCGATCACGGCCCAGGACGCCACCACCGCTGTCTTCTATTCGATCTCCAACTGCCAGGACGGACTGCGCGGCATCTCTTTCGGGAACTTTCTGATCAAGCAGGTGGTGGAGGATTTGCGCCGCGACCTGCCGGGCTTGAAGACCTTCGTGACGCTGTCGCCGGTTCCGGGTTTCGCTGGCTGGCTAGCAAGACTGCGCAAGGCGACCGATCCGAGCCTCGATGATCAGGCCCTCAAGACGCTCGAGCTGCTGGACGATCCGAGCTGGGCGGACAATCCGCAGAAGGCACGGGTCGTTGAAGCTGTGCTCCTCCCGCTCGCCGCACGCTATTTCGTCAAGGAACGTGCCACCGGCAGACGGCCGGTCGATCCTGTAGCGCGTTTTCATTTGGGCAACGGCGCTCGCCTTGAACGGCTGAACTTCCTCGCCGATCGCTCCGCCAAGGCGATGCGGCAGTCCCACGGCTTGATGGTCAACTACTTTTACAAGTTGGACGACATCGAGGCGAACCATGAAGCCTTGGCGCAACATGGCGAGATCGCTGCTTCGCCGCAGGTGAGAAAACTGGCGGCAACCGCTTCGGCCGACACCAGTATCGGCGTCCCGGTTCGTCGACGCCGCACCGAAATGCAGAAAACCTAATAAGCAAATTGGGAGGAGTTCAATGAGCAATCACCTGTTCGACGCCATGCGAGCATCCGCCAAGTCAGGCGAGTCGATTTTCATCGAGACTATTGATGGTCAGCGTTGGACCTATGGAGATGCGCTGCGGCTCTCCGGACAGATCGCCAGCGCAATTGATGTGCTCGGCGTTCGCCCAGGCGACCGCGTCGCGGTCCAGGTGGACAAGAGCCCGTTGGCTCTGATGCTCTATCTCGCATGCGTGCGCTGCGGGGCGATCTATCTGCCGCTGAATACCGCCTATACGCTGGCTGAACTCGACTATTTTATCGGTGACGCCGAACCGCGGCTCGTCATCGTCTCCTCGAAGTCGCGAGCTGATGTCGAACGGATCGCGAACGGCTACGGCGCGATTGTCGAAACGCTCGATGCGGACGGCGCCGGGTCGCTCATGGAGTTGGCCAGGGACGAGTCTGCCGATTTTCTCGACGCGGCGCGCGCGCCTGACGATCTCGCCGCGATCCTGTACACGTCTGGGACCACCGGCCGTTCCAAGGGCGCAATGCTGACGCACGACAATCTTTTGTCCAATGCAATAGCACTGCGCGAATGCTGGCACGTGACCGCAGCCGACCGGCTGATCCACGCGCTGCCGATTTTTCACACGCATGGGCTCTTCGTGGCGACCAATGTCACTCTGGTTTCCGGCGCCTCGATGTTTCTGCTGCCAAAGTTCGAGCCTGGCGAAATCCTTCCACTGATGTCGCGGGCGACGCTGATGATGGGCGTGCCGACCTTTTATGTCCGGTTGCTTCAGCATGAGGGCCTGAACCGCGACGCCGTTGCCAATATGCGGCTTTTCATCTCCGGCTCGGCGCCGCTGCTGGCTGAAACGCACGCCGCATTCAAGCAGCGCACCGGTCACGCCATTCTCGAACGCTACGGCATGACCGAGACCAACATGAACACCTCAAACCCCTATGACGGCGAGCGAAGGGCAGGGACAGTAGGTTTCCCACTCCCGGGCGTGTCGGTGAGGGTCACCGATCCGGCCAGGGGCGAGACGCTCGGACCAGGCGAAACCGGCATGATCGAGATCAAGGGCCCGAACGTTTTCAAAGGTTATTGGCGGATGCCTGAAAAGACGGCGGCGGAGTTCACCAAGGACGGCTATTTCATCAGCGGCGACCTCGGCAAGATCGATGAGGCGGGCTATCTCCACATCGTCGGCCGCGACAAGGACCTGGTGATCTCCGGCGGCTATAATATCTACCCGAAGGAAGTCGAGGGTGAGATCGATCAACTCGTCGGTGTCGCCGAGAGTGCGGTCATCGGCATTGCACATCCGGATTTCGGGGAGGGGGTGACGGCCATCGTGGTGCTCAAGCCCGGTGCCACAATGGACGAAAAGGCCGTGCTCAACGCGCTGCGCGACCGCCTCGCGCGCTACAAGCAGCCGAAACGGGTGATTTTCGCCGAGGACCTTCCGCGCAACACCATGGGAAAGGTGCAGAAGAATCTTCTGCGCGACCGGTTCAGCAACCTTTACATGCCCGCCTCCTAGGAGGCGCTGACTACCCTGCGTTGGTGCTTGGGAGCGAGACCAACGCAGGCTGATCTACTAACCGATGGAAATGAGAACGGGCGCCTGAAGGCGTTTCCCGAGGGAGGAAGCTATGAACATCCAGATTCTGTCGATCGCGCTGCTGGTCGGCATGTTCGTGATCGCCACCATCCAGCCGATCAATATGGGCGCACTCGCCTTCGCATGCGCCTTTCTGGTCGGCTCGCTCATCATGGCCATGAAGCCGGCGGAAATATTTGCTGGCTTCCCGAGCGACCTCTTCCTGACACTGGTCGGCATTACCTACCTGTTCGCCATCGCCCAGATCAACGGTACTATCGATTGGCTGGTCGAGGGCGCGGTCAAACTGGTGCGCGGACATGTGGCGTGGATTCCCTGGGTCATGTTCCTGGTCGCCGCCGTCATCACCGGCTTCGGTGCGCTCGGACCTGCGGCGGTCGCCATCCTGGCCCCGGTGGCGCTGGGTTTTGCGTTCCAGTACCGCATCAATCCGGTCATGATGGGATTGATGGTTATTCACGGTGCACAGGCGGGCGGCTTTTCGCCGATCAGCGTCTATGGTGGCATCACCAACCAGATCGTCGAAAAGGCGGGGTTGCCGTTCGCGCCGACATCACTGTTTCTCTCCAGCTTCTTCTTCAACCTGGCCATCGCCGTCCTCGTATTCTTCCTCTTCGGCGGCTCGAAGGTGCTGCGTAAGTATTCGATGGCGTCGGGACCGCTGCCTGACCTCCACCCCGAGGGCGTGACGCAGTCAATCGTCGGCCACGGCGGCACGCCGGCTACTCCGATCAGCCATCACGTCTTTGAGGAGCAGACAAAAAATGTGTCGGCGCTTTCCGGCCTGACTACGGAAAGGTTGACGACATTAATCGGCCTAACCGCGCTCGCGGTCGGCGCACTTGTCTTCAAGTTCAATGTCGGCCTGGTGGCGATCACTGTTGCGGTCGCGCTCGCACTCCTCTCGCCGAAGACCCAAAAGGCAGCGATCGACAAGGTCAGCTGGTCGACGGTGCTCCTGATCGCCGGCATCATCACCTATGTCGGCGTCATGGAGAAGATCGGCACGATCGACTACGTCGCCCACGGCATTTCAAGCCTGGGCATGCCGCTGCTGGTTGCACTCCTCCTCTGCTTCACCGGCGCCATTGTATCGGCATTCGCCTCGTCCACGGCATTGCTGGGAGCCATCATTCCACTGGCCGTGCCCTTCCTCCTGCAGGGACAGATCAGTGCCATAGGTGTGGTTGCCGCGATCGCGATCTCCACCACCATCGTTGACACCAGTCCGTTTTCGACCAACGGCGCGCTGGTCGTCGCCAATGCCCGGGAAGCAGAGCGCGAGAGCGTGCTGAAGACGTTGCTGATCTACAGCGCGCTTATCGCCATCATCGGCCCTGTCATCGCCTGGCTGGTTTTCGTGGTCCCCGGTTAGTTTGAACGGTCGGCCGCTTCCAGGACATTCCCAATCAGTCTGGCCGCTCCGGTGCAATTTGACCGGCGGCCAGGCTTGACCCCGAACCTGATCTGGTCGGCGTCAACAAGAAAAACGCCGGCGCAGGCAGAACTGATTCCCTATCAAAGCAGCCGTTGGGCCGATAGGGTGCCCCGCCCGGTTTGGCTACGTGACCCCGCTCAGGCGGGCGAGGGCGCGTAGCGGCTGCCCAGCGAATAGCGGCTGCCGACATAGGTGAGCTTGTTGACGGTGGCGACCGCCGCGCCTGACCAGGTCCGCCGATGCAGGAGCAGGCAGGGGTCGCCTGGCCGGATCATCAAACGGCCGGCGGCCACCTCGTCGGCGGCGACGGCCGAGATCACGTGCTCCACTTCCGTCAGCGGCGTCGCCCGCTGCAGATAGTCGTAGGTGGTGGTCGCAACAAAATTTTGCCGGTGGTAGTCCGGTGCGAGCGCCGAATTGACGAAGCGTTCCTCAAGCTGGACGGGCACATCGTCCTCGAAATGCACGATGATCGAATGGGCGACCGGCCTGCGGCGCATGAACTCGAAGGCGACAATGAGGTCCAGCGCCGGGTCGCGGATCTTCTCGAGCACGATGACCTCGGCCCTGTGGCGTCCGCCGCGCGCGGCGATCTCGCCGGCGATGTTCCTGATTTCGATGAGAGCAGATTGCGGTTTCGGCGGCGCCACGAAGGTGCCTACGCCCTGGATGCGCAGGAGGTGGCCTTCCGATGTCAGTTCCCTCAGCGCCCGGTGCACGGTCATGCGCGAGACGCCGAGCGTGCTGACCAGCTCGTTTTCGGAAGGCAGCCTGCGGTCCTTCGGCCATTTGCCGCTGCCGATGTTGCCAAGCACGTAGTCCTTGACCTTTTCGTAGAGCGGTCCGGCAGTTTCGGGAAGCTTGATCATCGCCCTCTCTCCATTCGGACGATGGTCTTCAGGCCGCCGCTCGCACCTGCGATCAGGCGGTGGTAGGCGGCGGGAATTTCGCCGATCGCGATCTCCTCGGCCACGAAACGCGACAACGCGGGGGCGAGATCGCCAAGCATGGCTACGGCCGGCGCAAGCTCGTCGGCGAAGGCGTGGCAGCCGACAAGCGCGATCTCGCGCTCGACCAGGAAGTTGGGGTCGAGGTCGAGGCGGCCATGCGAAATGCCGACCAGCGCCAGCGTGCCGCCGCCGGCCAAACGATCGAGCAGCCGCGCCATCACCGTCACATTTCCCGTCGCGTCGATGGCATGGCGCAAGTTGGGATCGTGGGACAGGATGTCCAGGTCGACGACGGTCGCGCCGCTCACCTCGGCCACGAGATCCGCACGTGCCGCATTGCGGTCGGCGACGAGGACCGGTCTCTCGCTGCGCCGCGACAGGAGCAGCGCCGCCAGCCCGCCGATCGGGCCGCAACCGGCGATAAGCACTGGCGCCCCGGCCGGCGCCGACAGCCGCCGCACTGCGTGCAGGGTGACCGCCAGCGGCTCCGCCATGGCGGCGATTGCGGGATCGAGCGCGGGGTCATGGCGCAGGAGCAGCCGCGCCGGCAGCTCCGTCTCTTCCGCGAAGCCGCCGTCGCAGACCTCGCCTACAAAGCCCAGTGTGGCACAGACATTATGCAGGCCGGCCCGGCAAGCAGGACATTCGCCGCACCAGAAACGCGAATCGGCGACGACCCGGTCTCCGAGGGCCACCTGGGACACGCCGGCCCCCACGGCAGTCACTTCGCCGGCGAACTCATGTCCAACGACGCTCGGCGCGCGGCTGATCCACTGACCGGTGCGGAAATTGTGGAGGTCGGAGCCGCAGATGCCGGCGGCCGTCACCCTGAGCCGCACCCAGCCAGGCCCTGGTTCGCCGGGAGACGGCACATCCTCGACCCGCAAGTCGCCCGCCGCATGGAGTCTGGCCGCCTTCATCATCCGCTACCGCACCAAATATCGGTCGCGCACATCGGAAACGGCGTGTTCGTGCGAGGAAAAGCCTTCATAGCGGGCAAGCGTGCGGGCATGACGCGCGAATTCCGGATAGGCCGTCGCCGTCACGTAGCCGATGGAAGAGCGCTTGACGAAATCCGTGACCGAGAGCGGTCCACAGGTACGCGCCCAGCGGCTGGTCGGCAGCACGGCGTTGGGGCCCAGCCCGAAATTGCCGATCGAAACCGGCGTGTGCGGCCCCATCAGGATCTCGGCGGCTTCGGTGATGTGGCCAAGGTGCGCAAAGGGATCGGTGGAGAGGATCTCCAGATGCTCAGGTGCGTAGTCATTGATGAAACGGTAGCTCTCCTCGATCGATGCCGTCAGCACGATGCCGCCACAGGCACCGGTCAGCACCGCGGTGGAGAATGCTACCCGCTGATCGGTCATGCGCGCCCAGTGCTCGGGCAGCGCCGCCAGTGCCTCCTCCGCCACGCGGCGGCTGTGGGTCACCAGATAGGCCGACGAGTCCGGCCCGTGCTCCGCCTCGATGAGGAGGTCGAGCGCGGCCAGTCCGCCATGTACGCTGTCGTCGGCGAGGATAATCGCTTCCGACGGACCGGCGGGAAGGCCTGGATCGACGACTCCCGCAAGCAGCCGCTTGGCCGCAACGACCCAAGGGCTGCCTGGACCGACGATCTTGAGCGCGGGCCTGATCGTCTCTGTGCCGTAGGCGACCGCGGCGACCGCCTGCGCGCCGCCGCATTTGTAGACCGTTTCGACGCCGGCGAGGCGCGCCGCAACCAGTGTCGCTGCGTCCACTGAACCATCGGCCGCTGGCGGCGTCATGATAGCAAGCTCCGGGACGCCCGCCACGACGGCGGGCACTGCGGTCATCATTGTCACCGAAGGGAACGCCCCCTTGCCGCGCGGGACATAGAGCGCCACCGAGCGGATCGGCGTGAAGCGGTCCCCGGCATAGGCGCCGGGCCGCATTTCCTTAAGCCACATCGCTTCCGGCTTCTGCTCTTCGTGGAAATGCCGGATGTTGTCGATGCCGAAGCGAATGGCGGCGACCACGTCCTCGTCCACCATGCCGAAGGCGGCATCGAACTCGGCGGGGCTGACCTTCAGCCGCGCCGCATCGAGATCTGCCTTGTCCAAGTCGCGGGCGAAGCGGACGAGCGCGGCGTCGCCTTCTGTTCGGACCGCCTCGATGATCGGTGCGGCCTTCTCCATAAAGCCAGAGAGATCGGTCTCTGAGCGCCGCATCAGTGCCGCTCGACCGGCGGCGTCGAGTTGGCTCAAGTCGTGGAACGATACGTTTGGCATAGGATTTCCTTTTCGGCCCGGCGGGCCGGCATTCCTCATTTCGATTTCAGGAAGATGTCGAGCCCGACCAGCCTGTCGAGCAGGAAGACGGCGACAGCCGAGCAGGCGATGAAGACCACGGAGATCGCGGCAAGATCCGGCGTGATGATCGAGCGGATGGAGTTGTAGATCAGCACCGGCAGCGTCACGATGCGGGCATCGACGAGCAGCAGGCTGACCAGGAACTCGTTGAGCGCAAGGATGAACATCAGCAGCGAGCCGGTGATCACCCCCGGCATAACCGCCGGCAGGGTGACGGAGAAGAACACCTGGAGCGGCGGCGCGCCGCAATTGGCGGCGGCCAGTTCCAGGTCCGGGTCAAGCCCGGTGGCACTCGCCGTCACCGCCCAGATCATGAAGGGAAGGTTGATGACGCAGCAGGCGATGCCGACCGGCCAGAGCTGGCCGAGAATGCCGGCGTTGCCGAAAATCAGCATGAGGCCGATGCCCGATCCGATCAGCGGGATGGTAAAGGGCAGCAGCAGATAGATCTGGATCGTCTTCTCAAAACGCACCGCATATTTCGCCAGCGCGATGCCGGCCAGCGTGCCCACGGGAATCGCAACGATCGTACAGACCGTCGCAACTTGGAGGGTGCGCAGGAAAGCGTTGCGCAGGTCGGAGGCCTGCGAAATGCGCGCATACCACCGCAGCGACAGCCCGTCCGGCGGAAACGTGATGATGTTGCCGCCGGTGAAGGAAGCGCCGAGCACGACGATCGTCGGCGCCGAAAGCGTCACTAGGGCGATCGTAACCAGGGTCCACAAGACAACGGATTTGCTGCGCGAGCCGCTCACGCCCGTGACCTCCCCATCGCAAGCGTTCCGGCTCCGAACAGCGCGAACACCAAGCCGACGAGGATTGACCCGAGCGCGACCAGCATAAGCGCCAGCGTCGCACCAAGGCCCTGGTCGGACGTTCGGAAGAACTGGTCGTAGATGGCGTTGGCGATAAAGTCCTGCGAGCCGCCGCCAAGGATTGCGGGGACTGCGAAATCGGTGAGCGAAAGCGTCAGCACCACCACGCCGGCGCCGATGAAGCCCGGACGAGCGAGTGGCAACACGACATGGATGAACGTGCGAACCCAGTTCGCGCCGAGCGATCCAGCGGCCGCCTCCAGCTCTTCGGGAATGGCGGTGAGTGCCGGCGCCAGCATCAGCACGGCAAACGGCAGCATGTACTGGACGAGGCCGAACAGCACGGCGGGATAGTTGTAGATGAGCCGCATCGGGGCGACCCCGACAAGGCCGAGTGCCTCGTTCACCATGCCCTGGTTGCCTAAGATGATCAGCCAGCCATAGGCACGCACAACCTGGCCGATGAAGAACGGCAGAAACAGCGCAATCAGCAGGAATTTGCGCAATCCTGGCGAACGCGTGCGCACCATCAGATAGGCGTAGGGAAAGGCGAAGACGAGTGTCACAGTGGTGACGATCAGGGCGGCGATGAGGCTGCGCTGCGCGACAACGAGGAACAGTGGCTCTGTCAGCGCCCGCCGGAAATTGGTGATGGAATAGTCGTCCGAGAATTGGAACGTGGTGGTGTCGAGCGTGCGCAGGCTGGCGTCCGCGATCTGGATGAGTCCGAGCGCGAGCAGTCCGACCAGCAGCACCGCCGGAAGCAGCATCAGATAGGGCGTGGCGCGCCTTAACCGAGCCGGCCAGATGGCGGCGGCAATGCCTTCCAGCGCATCCATGATGCGCCATTTCAGGGGATAGGCTGTCCTGGCTGCCCGCATGAAAAATCCGTATCCGACGTCGTGAAGGAGCCGGTGCCGCCAGCGCAGCACCGGCCGACCCGGCGTCAGCCCTGCATGATCGCCTTGAACTTGGAAAACCACTCGCTCTCGTTCTCGACCTGGACCTTCGAGGAGATACGGATGAGGCGCTGGAAATCCGCTTCGGTGGTCGGATAGGACGGATCGCCCACCAGATCCTTCGGCGGTGTGAGGCCCGGCACCACGCCCGGCAAGCCGAGGCCGTCCAGCCAGACCTGCTGGGCTTCCTTGGTCAGCGCATGGTTGATGTACTGCTTGGCCCAGTAGAGTTCGTTTTCCGGCAGGCCCTTGGGAATCCACAAACCGTCCGTGTCGAATTTCGCACCCTCCTCCGGCACGACCCATTCGATTTTCACGCCGTTCTTGCGGGCCTCTCGGGCGTTGGTCGAGATGGTGCAGGCGGCGTCGATCTCGCCGTTCTGGAACCAGGTGGTGAAGTCGGGATCTTCGCCCAGCAGCGGTTGCTGCGCCTTCATCTTGGTAATGAAATCCCAAGCCGGCTGCATGTTGCCGGGTATGTCCTCCAGCTTGCCGCCACCGGCGACCTGGGCTGGGAAATGGAAGCCGATGCCGTCATTGTAGAAGGCAAGCCGCCCCTTGAACTTCGGGTCGAGCAGGTCTTTCCACGACTTCGGCGGTCCGTCCGGGAATGCCGCAGGCCGATAGGCAAGCACATAGACATAGCCGTAGGTGTTGACGATCGGGAAGCCTTCCAGGCCGGCCGGCTTGGCAAGGTCCGTCACATTGGCGAGGTTCGGCAGGTCGGAGAGGTCTTCCGTCACGCCGCGCAGTGCCGATTTCGTAGCATTGGTGGTGGTGTCCCAGTTGATGTGGATCGGCGGGACCCGGTTCTGCGCTACGGCCGCCCAGACCTTGGGCTGGATCTCATTGTCTTCGGTCAGGTCGTGACGAACAGCAATCCCCGTCATTTTGGTGAATCTGTCGGACACGCCGGCCTTCAAACTATCCACCCAACTGCCGCCCCAGGCGCGCACGATGATCTCCGCCGGCTTTTCCGGTTCCTGCGCATAGGCGCCGCGCAGGCCGAGCGCTGAGGCGCCGCCGAGCGCGGCGGTGGCCTGAAGGAAGGTTCTGCGGGAAAGATGGGATAATGTCGGCTTGAAGCGCTTCATCTGCATTCTCCTCTGGGTTTGACCGGTTTCCGGTTCTATCGAAAAACAAGCATGTCCCTGGCATTCCACCCTAGGAACACGCTTTCGCCTATGTCGAACTGCGTGTGCGCGGCGGGATCATGGTCAAAAACGCGAATGACCTCGTCGCCAATCGCGGCGCAGGCTACCTCGTAGACCATGCGCTCGCCTTCGAAGATGGTGTCGGCCACAGTCCCGGCCAGCATGCAATCGAGCTTCGACAGCTGCGCAGCATCGCCGGCGAGACGGATTTGTTCGGCGCGGATCGCTCCCGACGCCTTGTCGCCCTCCGCAGGTGGATTGACCGGATCGCCGATCTTTCCGGCAAGCATCAGATCACCTCGAAGGATGGAGACGTCGCCTGCTTCCGAGACGGCCCGTACCGTGCCGGCAATGAAGTTGGTGACGCCGATGAAATTGGCGACGAAGGCGTTGCGGGGCTGGCGGTAGGTGTGGATCGGCTGCGCCTTCTGCTGGATCTCGCCCTGATCCATAACGACGATGTCGTCGGAAACCACCAGCGCCTCGCGCTGGTCATGGGTGACGTTGATCGTGGTGACGCCGAGCTCGCGCTGGATGCGGCGGAATTCGAGCTGCATTTCCTCGCGCAGCTTTCGGTCGAGTGCAGCGAGCGGCTCGTCGAGAAGCAGCAGGTCGGGCTCGAACACCAGCGCGCGCGCGATCGCGACGCGCTGCTGCTGTCCGCCGGAAAGTTCGTGAATGCGCCTGCCGCCGTAGCCCCCGAGCCGGACCAGCTCGAGATATCGCTCGACGCGTTCGGGAATGGTGCGTGCGTCGCGCCGACGCATCTTCAGCGGGAAGGCGACATTCTCGGCCGCCGTCATATGTGGAAACAATGCAAGCCTCTGAAAGACCATGCCGATCGACCGCTTGTGCGGGGGCACCGCGCTCACCGCTTCGCCGTTGATGAAGATCTCGCCGCTGCTCGGGGTCTGGAACCCGGCGATCATGCGCAGGAGGGTTGTCTTGCCGGACCCAGAAGGCCCGAGAATGGTGAGGAACCGGCCCTTCGGCAGATCGAAGGATGCATTCTTGACGGCATGAACCCCATCGAAGTCCATCCCGACGTTGCGGACCGTGACTGCGATTTCCCTGCCGCCTTCCGCTTCGCGTGAAGCTACGGCCCGGAAAGGCTCCTGCATTGCGGTTCCCCTTGTTTGTCGCCGTCCGCATGCAAGAACGTTCGGCGTTGCGAGGTGGTATATACAACCATATACAAGCCGTCGGGTCTACACGGTTCTTGTTGCACCACACCTCAGTCGCTCAGATGGATGCGAGATAACCGCCGTCGACTGGGAGGCAATGCCCGGTGACATAGGCGGATGCCCCGCTGGCCAGGAACACGACGGCTCCGGCCAGATCCTGCATCGTGCCGAAGCGCCGCTGCGGGATCTTGGCCAGCATCGCCGTCTGCCAGTCGGGATCCTGATAAAAAGCATCCGTCATCGCCGTATGGAAATACCCCGGAGCGATGGCGTTGACGCGGATGCCGAGCGATGCCCATTCCGCGGCGAGCGCGCGCGTCATGCCCAGGAGCCCAGACTTGGATGAACCGTAAGGCACCGCGGTCGGAATGCCGACATAGGAGGTCAGCGAGCAAAGATTGATGATCGCGCCACCGCTGTTGCCGGCAGCCATCCGCCGCGCCGCGGCCTGCGCACAGAAGAAGGCGCCCTTCAGATTGGTCGATACGATGCGGTCCCACACTGCTTCGTCGACGTCGAGCGAGGGCTGGACTTGCTCATAGCCGGCGTTGTTGACCAGGATGTCGAGCCCACCAAAGACATCCGCCACCTCATCGACCACCACGCGGATACGATCGGTGTCGAGCACGTCGAGAGACCGGCAAAGCGACCTTCGCCCGTTAGCGCTAATTCGCTCCGCCGTTTCACGAAGGGATGTTTCGTCGCGGGCGGTCACAGCGACGTCCGCACCAGCCGCGGAGAGCGCCTCCGCCATGGCCTGGCCGATGCCGCGGCTGGCGCCCGTCACCAGCGCTTTTTTTCCCGTCAGGTCGAACAAGGGAGCGGCGTCCATGCTGTCACGGCTCCTGTATTTTTCGAAATTGCATAAGGTCGGATTGGAAACGAACACCAGTTGCGGCCGGTTGTCTATACATCCTGCGCTATTGCCGGGGTTGCTTCATGCGCGATCTTCGCCGGCCGACGATCACGGAGCTGTTGGATGGCAAGAAGCAGTGATCCGGGGTAATCGGCAGGTTCATCCTGGACCTGAGCTTTGATCTTCCTTGATACCAACGTCATTTCCGAGACGCTGAAGAAGTCGCCCGATCCTGCCGTGATCGCATGGTTGGTCCGCCACGACTCTGAACTTGCGCTTCCAGCCGTGACGATCGCCGAGATCGCCTTCGGCATCCAGGAAATTCGACCCGATCAGCGTGCCGAGCGTTTGGAGCAGGGACTGTCGGGATTGGCGTCGCGGGTTCGCCGATCGGATCTTCGGGCTGACTGAGGAAGCCGCGATGACCTATGGGGAAATCATGGATACTGCCGTGCGGCAGGGCCGCGGGATGTCGGCGCCCGACGGCATGATTGCTGCAATCTCAAGGGTGAATAGCGGCCGCTTGGCGACGCGGAATTTGGGTGTCTTCGGCACGACTGGTCTCAAGTCGTTCTCTCCGTGGGAGTTCTGACCCGTCGGATATGGCGGCAGGATTTTCTTGCGCCCCTGTCCAACCACCCTCGTTGCATTGCGGGTGATTGGACAGTTTTGCATGGGAAGGCAAGTTCTCGGTATATTAACGGCCCGCCCATGGTGCACGACCCCTAGGAACCTTGCCGGGCTGTGGCTGTCCTTCCTTCGGGGCTACCACGGGTGGAGGCAAGGAAGCCGTGTGACTGGTGTCTAAGGTCATTCCGCTGTTGTCGACGCCAGTAACGAATCCGCGGGTCGGGTCGCGATCCGGGTTTTGATTGGCAGCGAGCGAGACTCCCGTCGACATGGCAAGGAGGGCGATAGCCGTTACAAGCTTGTTCATCGTATTTTCCTTTCTTCGAATGAGCAGACCGGCCAATCGGCGCCTTGCGCGCTATCGACTCCTGCTTGCGAAACCGCTGTCGGCCTTCTGTCTCGTCACCATGACGAGCCTTCCTGCTCACGATTGGAACTTACGCTACGCCTGTCGCAGAGGTTTGCCCGGGTGCCATCGAAATGTATCCGAATGTATGCGAAATCTACGCGAGAGCGCCGTAGCTCTTGGCCTTCGGTCGCTTCGACAAATTTGGCTACAACTTTTTCTCGGCCGTCTGTCCACGTTTGGGCAGCCAAATACGTGTCGGCGTCGTCATCTGGTCCCGTAAGCGGCGCTGCTGAAGAACCTCGGTGACGTACAGGCGCACAATCCCCCATGATTGGGCTCGTCGATAAGCGCAGGTGCGCCGATGCGGTCATGCGAGAACACGCGAGGGTCTTCCAGTGGCCATGGAAATTCCCTGGCGCTGACCGCGCGGCGTCCAGCATTCAGTCGTTGGTGATGGTTCGCGACCGTAGCTGTAAATTGTGTGTCGGATGCGTTGATGTGCCCGTGAAAAGATGGTAACGCGATATTAAATTTTGTTTCGGGTCGTTACCTTGGGCGGGGCGAATGGGATTGGTGATACCGCGGGCATGGCTATGTGCCGGCCTACTGTTGGGCTTGATGATGTCCGCGACGCCGATGGAGAAAGCTTCGGCCGATGCGGTGTCTGGTGCTATGGCCACCGGGCAGCGGAGTTCCATCCCGGTCGGCCACGTTGAATTCTGCCGAAGGCATGCCTCAGAATGCAGGATACGAACGGGCAGGGTCCCTCCAGTCCTTTTGAGCAGAGGCATGGAAAACCAGCTCGCGTCCGTCACCAAACTCGTGAATAGATCGATCAAGCCCGTGAGCGATTTTGCCGTTCACGGCACGATGGAATTTTGGTCCTATCCTGACAGCGCGATCGGCGACTGCGAGGACTACGTCCTGCTTAAGCGCCGGATGCTCAATTTGGAGGGCATATCGCTCTCGAACCTTCTGATCACCGTCGTCAAAAAGAAGGACGGCGAGGGGCACGCAGTGCTGACGGTCAAGACCGACAAAGGCGACTATGTGCTCGACAACCTCAACGACGAGGTGAAGCTTTGGTCGAAAACTGGATATAGATTTTTAAAAAGGCAATCGTCCACAGATACCGGGCGCTGGGTCGCGATACTTGAATACCGCGACGTCCTGGTCGGTGCGGTCGACTAAACCTCTCGCCGCCGCAAGCGCGATGACGAGCCTCTGCTTTTCGACGCGCACCTGCCGCAGGGCGTTGATCCGGCTGCATGCAAACATGTGATAACGAGACGCCGGTGCCATCAACTGCGCGCACGGCGCGAGCCTGGCAGTGAGTTAACTCCGACAGCCCGGCAGGGATCGACTATTTCCTGATTAGGCCCAGGCACGTGACCCGTGATCTTGAGTCGCACCCCATGCGAGTTCCAACCTCGACGTTGCCTTATTACGGGCACCGGAAAGTGCTTTCTTGCGGCGCTCGAGAAGCCCATGTCCTTCAGCCGGAACTCGACTTCATTCCGCGTCTGATGCCGGCAGAGCTTTCGATTCCGCCCGTTTTTATGATCATACCGAAAATGCTGGTACCGATGAAATTGAGAGACGCGGCGCTTGCTGTTATTTCGAAAAAACGCAGAGGCGTGGCTTAGTATAAGGTCTCTCAGAAGAAGGCCGACAAATACGGCTTCTATGTTTATTCCAGTCATATGGTCTGGAAGGACCAGCCGTTTTTCCGAAAGGCGCTGCAGCGGGTCAAAAACATCCGCGGGATTCCTGATCCCCGGGCTTTCGTCCTGCAAAGCTGCTTGCGATCGATCGAGCGTATCGATGGCGATGTGGCCGAATGCGGCGTAAGGCAAGGCCGGTCGACGATATTCATGCTGATGAGCGATCTTCGGCCACGGCACTACCACCTTTTCGACTCGTTCGCTGGCCTCTCCGAACCAACCGCAGAGGATCGCAAGCTAAACGGCCGAACGCCATGGAAGTCCGGCAATCTCAGCACCGACGAGAAGGTAGCCAGAGAGAATGTTTCCGACTTCAGCAACACCACTTTTCATGTGGGATGGATACCAGACACTTTTTCCATCGTATCCGACCGGCGTTTCGCCCTGGTCCATATTGACGTCGATCTATACGAGCCGACACGTGACGCGCTTGCCTTCTTCTACGATCGGGTGTGCGCGAATGGCATGATCATTTGTGACGACTACGGCTCTGCGCTTTGTCCTGGAGCCCGAAAGGCCTTTGATCAATTCTTCGAAAGCCGCCCTGAAGGCATCATCGAACTCCCAACGGGGCAGGCGATTGTCGTAAAGGCAAGCTAGCGCTGAATGGCTGCGGCTACGGCGACGACGGAGCAAAGTATGCATTGAAGAACTGTTCAACGATCTCGTCGACGACCGATATCTTTACGTGCCGTAAGTCCTCTCTATAGCTAGTCGTCCGTGAAGAACTCGGAATGCTTTGATTCTGTTTAACAATTTCCCCTGATTTGAGGTTTCAGATTGCCGAAT
>NZ_JBVVPW010000004.1:156803-305890 GCF_055811385.1 Mesorhizobium sp. WSM4849 | reverse complement strand
ACTTCTTCGTCGCCAGCGGCGCGCCGCCCTCGTTGGTGAGGCGTATATAGTCGGCAGCCGTCCAAAGTGTCAACAACCATTTCCGTCTTTTTTGAATTTTTTGCGACGAAAGATTGTGGCGCCGATTTTCGGTAGCCGACTTCCGCGGCGGCATGGGGATAACAAAGCCGACCACCGCCACGGAGCCCTATTGCCGCCGCATTGCGGTTTGACACCAAGGCCAACGAAGCCGGCGCATGCACCACCGGCGCGGCGCCTTATAAGAGACTGTAAGAGAGCCACTAAGAGAGAAGTATGACTGGGGATCTCGGCCGAAGCCAGGCGCTTCGTTGACTTCGCCCGCCGTGACAGGCAAATGTCATGGCCACAACAAAAGCGACAAGCCGTCCCGCCCGGGGAAGAAGCAGCCTTTCTGGATGCCAGATACGGAAAATGTCATAGCCGAACTCGGCAACGAGCCGCCGCTGATTGCGGACGGTCGCAGTGGCCCGCCCGACCGGCGCGAGGTTTCGGCGCGCTGGCTGTCGGGCACTTTTCTTACGGGCGTGACGTCGAGCGTGCTGATGGGCGTGGCGCTGTTCGCGGCCCTTGACGGCCGTCAGCAATTGGCAACGCCGCCCGAGATCGCCGAACTGATCAACCTTGCAAGAGGCGACGATTCCGGCGAGACCGCCAAGACCACCAGGCTGGTGGCGCCGCGCCAGATCGCCAGGGCCAAGGACCGCCGGCGTATGGAAGTGTCGATGGTGACCAAGGTCGGCGACCGCGACGTCATCCACACCATGCCTTTCGTCCAGATCAAGATGGCGCTTGCCGCCGGGCACACGACCAGCCGCGCCTATCCGCCTTTCAACCCCATGCAGGTGTTTGGCGACGACCGCGACGGCAATGCCGGTCAGCCGGCGACCGCCGCCGCCGGCCAGATCTATGGCGCCAAGGTCGAAAGCGAGATGAGCCTGAAGACGGTCGATTTCCCGATCGAGACGGCGGCCTTCGACGAAAAGAGTGACTTGTCCGCCGACGAGGTGGAAAAGGTGGTGCGCCAGGCCGGGACGGGCCTGAGCGACGGCGCCGTGCAGGTCGCATCGCTGCATTATGTCGACCCGCAGCGATTCGGCGATGCATTCGCCGAGAGCATGGCCGGGTCCTACGACGTCAGGATCGTCCCGGAAAACGTCTCGGTGTCGCCGCGTGCTGCCTCCGACGATCAAGCGCCGGCCTTCGCCGAGGAGATCATCCCCTTCACCAGGGACCGCGACATAGTCGAGGCCTTCGCCGATTCGGGCTATACGGGCGAGGACGCCACCGGCATGGCCGAGGCGATCGCCAAATTGCTGAATGCGACAGCGCTCAAGGCGGGAACCGTGCTGCGCGTCGGCCTCGAGATCCATGGCGACGCCGCCAAGGTCGTTCGCACCGGCATCTACGACAGGGCCCAGCATATCGTCACCATCGCGCTCGACGATCACGGCCAATATGTGCCGGCGCAGGAGCCGGAGCCCAATCCCGAATTGCTGACTGCGTTCGATGATTCGCCGCCGGTGGTGGTGCGCGGCAATCTGCCGAACGTCTATGACGGCATCTACCGCGCCGCCTACTCCTACGGCATGTCCAAGGCGATGACCAAGCGGCTGATCAAGCTCCTGGCGTCCGGTGTCGATTTCCAGTCGCGGCTCAATCCGTCGGACCGCATCGAGGTCCTGTTCTCGCAGCCGGACGGCGACGACCGGGCATCCGACGAATCCGAGTTGCTCTATGTCTCGGCGAGCTTCGGCGGTACGACGCGCAATTTCTACCGGTTCCAGATGCAGGACGGCAGCACGGACTATTTCGACGAGGACGGCCGCAGCGCCCAGCAGTTCCTACTGCGCAATCCCCTGCCCGCGGGAAAATTTCGCTCCGGCTTCGGTGCCCGCAGGCATCCGATCCTCGGCTATGTGCGCATGCACACCGGCGTCGATTGGTCAGCCTCCATCGGCACGCCGATCATCGCCTCCGGCAACGGTGTCGTCGAGAAGGCCGGCTGGGCCGGTGGCTATGGCAAACAGATCATCATCCGCCACGCCAATGGCTACGAGACCTCCTACAATCACCAGAGCGCTTTTGCCAAAGGCATCGCGCCGGGCGTGCGCGTCCGCCAAGGCCAGACCATCGGCTTTCTCGGCCAGACCGGTCTCGCCACCGGTCCGCATCTCCACTACGAGTTGATCGTCAACGGCACCAAGGTCGACCCGATGCGCGTTCGCCTGCCGGTCGGCAAGGTGCTGAAGGGCGACGATCTCGTCGCTTTCAAGCGCGAGCGCGGGCGCATCGATGATCTGCTCAAGCAGGAAGACGGCGATTCGCTGAAGGTCGCGAGCGCCAAGATCGAAGGCTGAGCCGGAGCCTTTCCGGGCTCCTCAGCTCTGCGAAGTCTCAGATCCACGCGGCCATGGCAGTCGTTCGCCGGAAACAGTCGTCCACGCCACGATTGCCGAGAGCAGGCAAAGCAGCGCGGTCGCCAAGGCGACGGCTGCGAAAGCTGCGTCGCTGGCGGCAAGCCTTGCTGCATCGGGATCCGGTGCCAGGCCCGCCGGCGCCGGTTCGCCGAAACCCGGAATGCCGGATGCGGCACCGCTATTCAGCGCTGCCGCATAGATCCAGGCCGCCAGTGACCCCATCGCCGCCACCGCGATCAGGCCGCCAATGCGCGAGACGGCATTGTTGATTCCCGAAGCAGCACCCGTATCCTTGTCCTCGACCGCCGTCATCACCGCCGTCGACAGCGGCGACACGACCAGCGCCATGCCGAGCCCCATCAGCGCCATCAGCGGAAACACTCCCCACCAGAAACTGTGGATGCCGGCATAGGCCAGCAAGGCAAGCCCGGTAAAGGCGACAGCGACGACGAGACTGCCGCTAGCGATCGGAAAACGCGGACCGATCCGGTCGGACCACTGGCCGACCGGCCCCGACAACAGGGCGATCAAGACCGACAGCGGCAGGAAGATGAAGCCGACCTCGGCCGCGCTCAGTCCCCATCCGGCGATCAGCAGCATCGGCAGATAGAACAGATTGGCCGACAGCGCGAAATAGAGGAAGAAGGTCGCCGCATTGGCGCCGGCGAAGGCGCCGACCCGAAACAGCGAGAGATCGATCATCGGTTCGCGCTGCCGGCGCTCGAAGACGATGAACACGATGAGCAGCACCGCGCCGGCGGCGATGCTCGGGCCGGACATTTGCCCCTCGCCTTCGCTGCTCATCGAAGTCAAGCCGTAGGCAAGCGCGCCGAACGCCAAGGTGGCGAGGGCAGCGCCACCGAGATCGAGGCTGCGCTTTTCCGTCGGTGCGTCGGCCGGGACCTTGGCGAGCAGGAGGTAGATCGAGACAAGACCAAGCGGCAGATTGATCGCGAAGATCGCCCGCCAGATGCCGTCGCCGAAGGCCGACAAGACAACGCCGCCCAGCACCGGGCCAAGCGCCGTCGTCAGCGCCGAGGCCGCCGCCCAGATGCCGATCGCCCTGCCGCGCTCCTTCTTCGGATAGGCTTTGGCGATAATGGCGAGGCTGCCCGGCACCATGATGGCGGCGCCGATGCCCTGAATGGCGCGAAACGCAATGAGCACCGGCGGGTTCGGCGCCACCGCGCAGGCAAGCGAGGCGGCAATGAACAGCGCGATGCCTGCCACGAAAGCATGCCGCAGGCCAAAACGGTCGCCGGCGGCGCCGCCGACAAGGATGAGTGCCGAAAGCGTCAGCGCATAGGAGTTCGAAATCCACTGCGCCTCGGCGAGGCTGGCGCCAAGATCGACGCGGATCGCCGGGGTAGCGATGGCCAGGATCGAACCGTCGATGAAGCCGAGCGCGGAAGCCAGGATCGCCGCGATCAGCACGAACCTGCGCCGCGATTGCGGGCAAAACGTATCGGCCGGAAGCGGCCTGATCAGTGGGACGGCTTCGGCGCCGACTTCGCTTGGAGAACGCATGAAGCCTGCTTAGACCTCCTATGCGCCGGCAACAACCGGCCAGAGGGTTGCTGTCGTTGAAACCAGAACAGGATCGGGACTTCTATGCCGCCGGACCGCGGCTCCTTCGCTTGCCAAGGATCATCGGCTGATTAATACACCGCCCAAAAAGCCTGCTCCCGGGTTGACCCAGGGTGCGCGATGATTTGGGATATGGCGCTCAGTCGATGAATTCCACCGTGACGCCCGGCGACACGATTTTTGCCAGTTCGCGCGCGTCCCAATTGGTCAGCCGCACGCAGCCATGGCTTTCGGTCTTGCCGATCTTGGAGGGGTCGGGTGTGCCGTGAATGCCGTAGGTCGGCTTGTCCAGCGCAATCCAGACCGAGCCGACGGGGCCGTTCGGGCCCGGCGGGATGGTCAGGATCTTGTTGTTTTCGCCCTGCTTGAAATTGAGGTTCGGATTGTAGGTGTAGTTCGGGTCGAGAGCGACCCGCGACACCGCATGCGTGCCGGTGGGTGAAGGCGTGTCCGCCGAGCCGATGGTGGCTGGATAGACCGCGATTAGCTTGCCCGACGCGTCATAGGCGCGGACCTGCTTCTTGCCCTTGTCGGCGATGATGCTTGCCACCGGCTTCGCCACAAGCCTGCCGAAGTTGGCTACCTTGATGATCGTGCCGGGACGGTTGAAGTTCGCTTCGGGATTGAGCGCCTTCAGATAGTTCTCGTCCATATGGAACCGCTCGGCCAGCGCTTCGGTGACGGAGGTGTAGCTCAGCCGGTCGAGCTGCGCCTTCTGGCCGTAGTCTTCAGGCACCGAGGCGACATAGGGGCCGGCCGCATCCTCGGACGTGATGTTGTAGGAGGCGAAGGCATAGCCGCCGGACTGCTCAAGGGCTGCCTGGATGCCGACCACATCGGTCGACCGCAGATTGCCGCCGGTGATCTCGTTGTAGGCGGCGAGCGCCTTGTCGACATTCGAGCCGAAGCGCCCGTCGACGACGCCGGGCGAAGCGCCGGCGCGGTCGAGCAGCACTTGCAACGCAGCAACATCCTGGCGTGCACCGAGTGAAAGCGACGGATCAATAACGGTCTCGCCGCCGATCTTTGGCGGCAGTGCCGCCTGGTCGCCCGGCGCCGTCGGCTCGACCGGTTCGATCGAAGCCTCGTCGAGCGGCTGGCGCTTGACGGTGCGCGGCTCTATCGGCTGCGGCGCTTCCGGATAATCGTTGCCATAGCTGCCGTCATCGCGCGGTGCTTCGGGAAAAGCTTCCACCGAATTGTCGCTGTAGGGATCGTATTCGTCGACCGGCGGTACGACGATCAAGCCTTCCTCCTCCAATTGCCTGCGGCGCAAGCGCGCCGCGTCTTCCGGGTCGTCGAGATAATAGCGGTCGTCCTCGACCGGTCCGAGATTGCGCAAGCGCTCGCGGCGGAGCGCGCGGCGGTCGAACCTGGTCTGCGGCGGCTGGATAGCGAGGACCTTGCCGGTTTCCGCATCGACGATGACGCGGTTTCCCCTGGCGTCGTAATAGACGTCGAAATCGCCGTTCTGGGCGACCAGCACGCCACCGGCATCGGCCGCACGGGCAGATCGCGGCGCGATGTCTTCCGTCGGCGCGGCCATTGCGCTCGAAGAAAGCAGCCCGGCGGCAAGCGCCGAAAGGGTGAAGATCGTGCGGAACATGTTGGGCAAATTCTCCAGTCCATAATTGCCGCCGCCCGGCGTTGTCACTTTGGAGCGCCGCGCGTCCCTTCGGACGCGCAAGGACGCTCTAACACTTAAAATCTCCGCATCATGCATTCCGAAAATCGAATTCGATTTTAGGGCCTATGCGGCAGCGAACCCCTTCGCCAGCAAATCAGTTGCCAACCATAAGGTTCCAACATGAACCGGGCATGAAGATGGCGGATTTCTGGCGATGAGAGCAACATAGCTAGCTGGTGGCGAGTCCCAATTCCTTGCGCGCCTGCTTCGTCAGCTTGAGCACGACAAGGCGATGGCTTTCGCGCAGATAGTCCTTCAGCGCGTCATCGTCCATGCTTTGGCTTGTCTGGCGCTGGATCCATGTCATGCCGCGTGAGGCAAGATAGGGCGCGGGCCGAAGGCCCGGCTGTTCCTTCAAGATGTCATAAGCGATGTCGGAGCATTTGAAGGTGACGAACGGCTCCTTGCCCTCGCTCCAACCGCCGATCGCAAAGACCTTGGCTCCGACCTTCCAGACATGGGCGCCGCCCCACTGGACGACGTGGCTCGCCGCAGGCAGCGAGGCGCAGAAGCTGTTGTAGTCATCCAGCGTCATCTGCGCCCCAACGTTTAGTGTTTAATCACGTGGCGGCCTCGAAATCAGGCCGCCGCCTCGGTCGCCACGACTGTCGGCTTCGAGCGGAAGTTCAACCGGTCGGAACCGGCGGTGACCTTGACGGTCGAACTGTCGAGGATGTCGCCGAGCAGGATCTTCTCCGCCAGCGGATCCTGCAGGTCCTTCTGCATCACCCGCTTCAGCGGCCGCGCGCCATAGGCCGGATCGTAGCCCTTGGCCGCCAGCCAGTCGATCGCCTCCTGGTCCAGCGAAAGCGTGATCTTGCGATCGACGAGCAGGTTTTCCAGCCGCTTGAGCTGGATCTCGACGATGCGGCCCATATCCTGCCGGCGCAGCCGGTGGAACAGGATCACCTCGTCGACGCGGTTGAGGAACTCCGGCCGGAACGACGCCCTGACGACACTCATCACCTCGTCGCGGACGACATCGACGTCCTGGTTCTCGCCGAGATTGACCAGATATTCGGCGCCGAGGTTCGACGTCATGATGATCAGCGTGTTGCGGAAATCGACCGTACGGCCCTGCCCGTCGGTCAGACGGCCGTCGTCGAGCACCTGCAGCAGCACGTTGAACACGTCCGGATGCGCCTTCTCGATCTCGTCGAACAGCACGACCTGATAGGGCCGGCGCCGCACCGCTTCGGTCAGCGCGCCGCCTTCTTCATAGCCGACATAGCCGGGAGGCGCGCCGATAAGCCGGGCGACCGAGTGCTTCTCCATGAATTCCGACATGTCGATGCGCACCATGGCGCTCTCGTCGTCGAACAGGAAGCTGGCGAGCGCCTTGGTCAGTTCGGTCTTGCCGACGCCCGTCGGTCCGAGGAACATGAATGAGCCGATCGGCCGGTTCGGATCCTGCAGGCCGGCGCGGGCACGGCGAACGGCTTTCGACACGGCCTGCACCGCCTCGCCCTGGCCGACGACGCGCTTGCCGATCTCGTCTTCCATGCGCAGCAGCTTGTCACGCTCGCCTTGCAGCATCTTGTCGACCGGAATGCCGGTCCAGCGCGACACGATATGGGCGACGTGATCAGGGGTGACCACCTCTTCGACCATGCCGACCTTGCCGTCCTGGGCTTCGGCTGCCTTCAACTTCTTTTCCAGTTCCGGAATCTTGCCATAGGCAAGCTCGCCGGCGCGCTGGAATTCACCCTTGCGCTGGGCAATGGCGAGCTCGTTGCGCGCCTCGTCGAGCTGTTTCTTCAGGTCGGCGGCGAGCCCGAGCTTCTGTTTCTCGGCCTGCCATTTCGAGGTCAGTTCGGTCGATTCTTCTTCCAGAGCGGAAAGATCCTTTTCGAGGCGGGCGAGCCGGTCCTTCGACGCGTCGTCCTTCTCGACCTTCAGCGCCTCACGCTCGATCTTGAGCTGCATGATGCGGCGGTCGATCTCGTCCAGCGCTTCGGGCTTCGAATCGACCTGCATCCGGAGCCGCGACGCGGCCTCGTCGACAAGGTCGATGGCCTTGTCCGGCAGGAAGCGGTCGGCGATATAGCGGTTGGACAGCGACGCTGCCGCGACCAGCGCCGAATCCGAGATGCGCACCTTGTGGTGCTGCTCGTATTTTTCCTTCAGGCCGCGCAGGATGGAGACGGTGTCTTCCACCGTCGGCTCATTGACGAAGACCGGCTGGAACCGGCGGGCAAGGGCGGCGTCCTTCTCGACATGCTTGCGGTATTCATCGAGCGTCGTTGCGCCGACGCAGTGGAGTTCGCCGCGTGCCAGCGCCGGCTTCAGCAGGTTCGACGCATCCATGGCGCCATCCGCCTTGCCGGCGCCGACCAGCGTGTGCATCTCATCGATGAACAGGATGATGCCGCCGGCGGCAGCGGTAACTTCCGAAAGGACCGCCTTCAGCCGCTCCTCGAATTCGCCGCGATATTTGGCACCGGCGATCAGCGACCCCATATCGAGCGCCATCAACTGCTTGTCTTTGAGCGATTCCGGCACGTCGCCGTTGACGATGCGCAACGCCAGTCCTTCGGCGATCGCCGTCTTACCGACGCCGGGTTCACCGATCAGCACCGGATTGTTCTTGGTGCGGCGCGACAGCACCTGGATGGTGCGGCGGATCTCGTCGTCGCGGCCGATGACCGGGTCGAGCTTGCCGGCGCGGCCGTCGGAAGTCAGGTCGCGCGCGTACTTCTTCAGCGCATCATAGCCCTGCTCGGCGCTGGCCGAATCGGCGGTACGGCCCTTGCGGACGTCGTTGATCACCTGGTTCAGCGCCTGTGGCGTCACCCCGGCCTTGGTCAGGATGTCAGCGGTCTTGGCGGATTTCTCAACCGCCAGCGCCGTCAGCAGCCGCTCGACCGTGACGAAGCTGTCGCCGCCCTTCTTGGCCAGTTCCTCGGCGGTCGAGAACACCTTGGCCAGCGGCTGCGCCAAATAGAGCTGGCCGTTGCCGCCTTCCACCTTGGGCATTGCCTCAAGTGCCGTCTCGACGCCAAGCTTGACGTCGCGGACGCTGCCGCCGGCGCGCTCGATCAACGACGCGGCCAAGCCCTCGTCGTCGTCGACGAGCACTTTCAATATATGTTCGGGGGTGAATTGCTGGTGGTTGCGCGAGAGCGCCAAGGTCTGCGCGGACTGGATGAAGCCGCGCACGCGCTCGGAATATTTTTCAAGGTTCATCTCTGTCTCCTTCCGTCACCGGCCCGCTTTGCGGCACCGGATCAGATTGCGGTGACGGACCCGCCCGTTCGAGCCGGGTCCTGTTCACGCGAGATATGGGGCGCAAGCCACGGACCCTCAAGACGTCCCAATAATGGTGAATGCATAATATTGCCCGGGCGCGCAAAACAAAAACGGCGGAGATTTCTCTCCGCCGTCCAAGAATGTCTGAAGCCTTGCTCGATCAGTTGTTGACGTCGATGACGGCGGGCTCGTCACCGGCGTCTTCCGCCGGAGCTGCATTCACGTTATCAGCGCCAGCATTGTCGTTACCGCGATCCACCTGATCAGCATTGACGCGCGGGCGGCGCGGACGCCTGGGGCGGCGGGCAGCGCCGCTTTCGGCGGCTGCTTCGTTCATCTCGGCCTGGGCAGCGAGAGCCGCCGGCGAAAAGTTTTCGAACTGCGGCGCGGGTTCGGTCACAGAAACCGGCTCGACCGGAGACACAGTTTCCGCCTGTACGGGCGTCTCGTTCTGTACCGGTGTCTCGTTGCGCCGGCTCTGATCGCCGCGCCGGTTCTGATCGTCGCGCCGGTTCTGATCGTCTCGTTGTCCGCCCTGCTCGCCGCGCGCACCGTATTCGCCGCGCTGGCCGTTCTGGCCGTAGCCGCCATTGGGGCGACGGTCACGATGGCGGCCGCCATTGTTGTCGCGCCCACCGTTGTCGCGTCCTTCGTTATCGCGCCCACGGTTATCGCGATTATCACGGCCGCTTTCCTGGTTGAACGCCAACTCGGCCGGCGTGCCGTCGATGACCGGCTGCGGGCCGCCACCTTGGTTGACCACCGGAGCCGCAGTCTCACCGACATTGCTGTTGCCGGCATTGTCGAACTCGTCGCGATCTTCGTCGCCGTCATCGTCGAAATCGTCGCGGTTCTGCTGAGCGCTCTGGATCGGTAGCTGCGCCTGCGCGGCAGCGATGATGCGATTGTAGTGCTCGGCGTGCTGGAGATAGTTTTCCGCCATCACCCGGTCGCCGGAGCTTTGCGCGTCACGGGCAAGGGTTGCGTATTTTTCGGCGATCTGCTGAGCCGATCCGCGGATCTTCACGTCCGGACCGTTGCTCTCGTAGTTGCGCGTCAGGGGATTTGGGCCCTTGCGGTTGTTGTTGTTATTATTGCCGCCGCCATTGTTGTTGCGACCGCGCATGCGCCTGTTCTGCTGTTGTGGCCTCATTCGACTCTCTTCATTTTGAAATTTTCGAAAATTGTTCACGCACGGAGGCGCTCATGCAGCCAGCCGTCTCGTTCTTCACCGGCGTTCGCCCGCATCGATTGCGTTGGCGCCACGTCTCATCCTGTTCCGGTTACATCACTTGTCGGACGATTCCCGCACGAAGCTTGGGCGTCGTTTGCGCAAGAAGGCAGCTATTTCCAAGGAAACCGAATCGCTAAGAGCACTGCCTGCTTCGTCTCATCCGGTTAAGACGACCCTAGCCGCATTCCCCGGCATTGCCAAGCGCTTTTTTTGCACTGCATCACGGCTTTGTCAGTTCCTTTGTCAGTTCAAAGATCAGAACCCTCTCGTTTCCGCCAAAGTCTCGGAATACCCCCGCCGGCATATAGCCGGCTGCGGAGAATATGCCCGTGACCTCTTTGCGTTGGGTGTGGCCGATCTCGACCGCAATCCTGCCCTCGGCTTCCAAAAAACCTGCCGCCTCGGCGGCGATGATCCTGTAAGGACTCAGACCGTCCACGCCGCCATCGAGGGCTTGGCGTGGATCGAAATCGCGGACTTCGTCCTGCAGATTTTCAATGTCTATGGACGCTATATAGGGCGGGTTAGCGGCAATTACATGGTATCGGCCAAAAACTTTTTCGAACCAGTCGGATTTGAGCACCTGGAACCGGTCGGCTAACCCCAATTCCCCGGCATTGCGCATGGCGGTCGCCAGCGCGCCTTGCGAAATATCGACACCGGTGGCGACCGCCGCCGGAACGGCGCTGAGCAGCGCCAGCGCGATCGCGCCGGTGCCGGTGCCGAGATCGAGGATACGGCATTGGCCTTGCCGTTCCGCTGTCGCCCTAGCGAAGGGCAGCACCGCTTCGACCAGCGTTTCGGTGTCCGGTCGCGGCTCCAGCGTTTCCGGTGACAGCGACAGGCGCAAGCCATAGAATTCGCGATGGCCGAGGATGCGATGCACCGGCTCACCCGCAATCCGCCGCTTCAAGGCTGCATCGATCGCGGCAATCGCGCAGGCATCGACCGTGCATTCGGGATCGGCGATGGCTTGTGTGCGGGTCGTGCCGGAAAGATGTTCGACGATCAGCCTTGCATCCAGCGCCGGATCGGCGACTGAGGCCGCGGCAAGGCGTGCCCGCGCCGCTTTCAGCAGCGGCCCGAGCGTCCCGGGCAGACTGTCAGCCATCGAGGCCGATATCGGCGAGCAGCTTCGACTGGTGATCGGCGATCAGCGCGTCGACGATCTCGTCGAGTTCGCCCATCATCACCCGGTCGAGCTTGTAGAGCGTCAAATTGATGCGATGGTCGGTGACGCGGCCCTGCGGGAAATTATAGGTGCGGATGCGCTCCGAGCGATCGCCGGAACCGACCTGCGATTTGCGCGATTCGGAGCGTTCCTCGTCAGCCTTGCTGCGCTCGAGGTCGTAAAGCCTGGCGCGCAGGATCTGCATGGCTTTCGCCCGGTTCTGGTGCTGCGACTTCTCCGCCTGCACCACCATGATGCCGGTCGGCAGATGGGTGATGCGCACCGCCGAATCGGTGGTATTGACGTGCTGGCCGCCCGAACCCGAGGCGCGCATCGTGTCGATGCGGATATCTTCGGCCCTGATGTCGATGTCGACCTCTTCCGCTTCGGGCAGCACCGCAACCGTCGCCGCCGAGGTGTGGATACGCCCGCCGGCCTCGGTCGCCGGCACGCGCTGCACACGATGCACACCGGACTCGAATTTCAGATGGGCAAAGACCCCCTTGCCCGAAATAGTGGCGATGATTTCCTTGTAGCCGCCGACCTCGCCCTCGCTGGCCGACACCGTCTCGAAACGCCAGCCGCGTGCCGCGGCGTAGCGTTCGTACATGCGGAACAGGTCGCCTGCAAAGAGAGCCGCCTCGTCGCCGCCGGTTCCGGCGCGGATTTCGAGGATGGCGTTCTTGTCGTCTGCGGCATCCTTGGGCAGAAGCAGGATCTGGATGTCCCTTTGCAGCGCCTCGATGCGTTCCCTGACCTCGGGCAGATCGGCCTCGGCCAATGCCCGCATCTCGGCATCGGTGCTTTTGTCGGCGAGCATCGCCTGCAAGTCGGCCTGTTCATCCTCGGCGGTCCGCAGGGCCCTGATCTTTGCGACCATCTCCTGGATGTCGGCATATTCCGACGCCATCTTGACATAGGCGTCCGCCGCCGGCCCGGCCGACATCTGCGCTTCGAGCATGTCGAAACGCTTGACGACTTGATCCATACGGTCGCGGGGCAGGTTGATCATAGTCCTGGAACTTCGATAAGATTCACGTCAGGGCGAGCCGAAAATGACGAGTTTCGAGAACCGGCCTACGCCGGCCGTAGCCTTCATAGGGCGGAGGCATCGATGAGGGCTTCGGCCGGCGAAGGCCGGAGCGGAATGTACATTTAGGTACATGAGCACCGGAAGCGCAGAAAATCGACATTTGCAGGCCGCCCTCACGTGAATTTACAACGGAATGGAGCGGTCGTCGGCAAAGGCTTGCAGCAGCACCCGCATCGGCAACCCCTGGACCGGCGCCATGAGATTGTCGTCGAAGAACGTCTCCAGTTCGGCCAGCGGCAGGTCCGTCAGCATCGCCTTGACCGGACCGATCGAAGCCGGCGACATCGAGATCGACCGGTAGCCAAGGCCGATCAGCGCCATCGCCGAGATCGGCTTGCCGGCCAGTTCGCCGCACAAGGTCACCGGGGTTTGATTGCGCACCCCGGCGTCGGCAATCTGCTTCAGAACGCGCAGGAACGGCGTCGACAGCGCATCGAAGCGGTCGGAGAGCTGCGTGTTGCCGCGATCGACCGCCATGACGAACTGGAACAGATCGTTCGAGCCGACCGAGACGAAATCGACGGCCTTCATCAACTCGTCGAGCTGGAACAGCAGCGACGGTACTTCCAGCATGGCCCCGAGCTTCAGGCTGGTCGGCAGATGATGGGCAAAACGCGACAAATGTCGCACCTCGCGATCGATGATCTCGCGCGCCTGTGCGATCTCGCCGAGTTCCGTCACCATCGGCAGCATCAGCTTCAGTTCACGCCCACCGCAGGCCTTCAGAAGCGCGCGGATCTGGGTGCGCAACAGGCCCGGCCGGTCGAGCGTCAGGCGGATGGCGCGCCAGCCGAGCGCCGGGTTCTCTTCCTGGATCGTGTCCTTGAAGTAGGGCAGCACCTTGTCGCCGCCGATATCGATGGTGCGGAAGGTGACCGGCTTGCCGCGCGCCGCGTCGAGCACGTCGCGGTAGAGCCGTTCTTGGGCTTCCGCACGCGGAAAGGTCGAGGCGACCATGAATTGCAGCTCGGTGCGGAACAGGCCGATGCCGGCGGCGCCAGCCTCGGCAAGCTGCGGCAGATCGACGGCCAGGCCCGCATTCATCAAAAGGTCGACCTGGACGCCGTCCTTGGTCACCGACGGCTTCTTGCGCAGTTCGCGGTAGACCTCCTGCCGCCGCGCCCGGAAGCGGACCTTTTCGGCATAGGCGGCTTCGAGGTCGGGCTGAGGGCGCAGATGGATCGCGCCTTCCTCGCCGTCGACAATGATGGCGTCGCCGTTTTCCGCCATGGAAACGGCGCCCCTCATCTGGCCCGCGACCGGTATGCCCATGGCCCGCGCCACGATAACGACATGGCTGGTCGCCGCGCCGTCCTCGAGCACCAGCCCGCGCAGCTTGTCTCTGGGATAATCGAGCAGTTCGGCGGCCCCCATCGAGCGGGCGACGATGATGGCGTCCTTCGGCAGCGAGGCCGCAACGTCGTCTGGCCCGCGCCCCATCAACTGGCGCAGCAACCGGTTGGCGAGATCGTCGAAATCGCTCATCCGCTCACGCAAATACGGATCGGTCATGTGCAGCATGCGGGCACGCATGTCGCTCTGCACTTTTTCCACCGCCGCTTCCGCCGTCAGGCCGTTGCGGATCGCCTCTTCCAGCCGGCGCACCCAGCCGCTGTCGTTGGCGAACATGCGATAGGCTTCGAGCACCTGGCGGTGCTCGCCTTCGAAAGCGACTTCGCGGCGTTCCAGCATATCGTCGATGGAGAGCCGGAGCGAACCAAGGGATGCATCGAGCCGCTTGATCTCCTCATCGCTGTCCTCGTTGAACAGATTGGTGACGACGATGCGCGGCTCGTGCAGCACGACATGACCGAGCCCGACACCCTCGTTGAAGGACAGGCCGGTAAAGCTCACCGGGCGGCGCAGGTCGAGTTCGAGCCCGGGCCGGGTCAGCCGGGCAAGGTCGCCGGTGGCGATCATCTCGGCGATCACCATCGCCGTCGTTTCCAGCGCCTCGACTTCGTCGTCGCGATAGTGGCGCATGGTCTTGTTCTGGACGACCAGAACACCAAGCGTGCGCCCTGCCCTGAGCACCGGCACGCCGAGGAAGGAATTGTAGATCTCTTCCCCCGTTTCCGGCAGGTAGGCGAAGGCTGGATGTTCCTGTGCGTTGGAGAGATTGAGCGGCCGTGCTGAGGCCGCGATCGTGCCGACGAGGCCTTCGCCCAGCCTGAGCTGCGCCAAATGGACGGCCTTTGGGTTCAGACCCTCGGTGGCATAGAGTTCGAGCACCGAATCGGCGCGCAGCACATAGAGCGAGCACACCTCGGCGACCATGTTGGCGGCGATATCGCGCACGATGCGGTCGAGCCGCTCCTGCGGCTCCAGCGGCTCCTGCATGAGCTCGCGGAGCCGTTTCAGCAAAACGCGCGGGCCACTGGCCGTATCACGCATCGCGGCTTGTTCTCCAATGGACATTTTGCCCGCCGCAGTTTCTCCCGCGGCCAGCGCTCACGCAACAACTCAATTAGAGCGCCATGCGTCCAATTGGACGCCAAAGGACGCTCTAAGACTTTCGATCTGCTGCATCGTGCTTTCCGAAAATCGACTCCGATTCTCGGGCCGATGCAGTCTGCTACTGCTTATCCAGACCGTAGACGGAATGCAAAGTGCGAACCGCAAGTTCGGTGTAGGGACCGTCGATCAGGATCGAAATTTTGATCTCGGAGGTCGTGATCGCGCGGATGTTGATCGCCTTGTCGGCCAGCGCCTTGAAGGCGGTGGCGGCGACGCCCGCATGGCTCCTCATTCCGATGCCGATGACCGAGACCTTCGACATGCCGGCTTCCGACTGTACGACGTCGTAGCCGATCGTAGTCTTCAGCCGCTCGAGCACGGTAAGCGCCTTGTCGACATCGCCGGACGGCACGGTGAAGGTCATGTCGGTGAACTTGCCGTCCTCGGAAATGTTCTGAACGATCATGTCGACGTTGATGTTGGCCTCGGCCAACGGCCCGAAAATGCCGGCGGCGACGCCCGGCCGGTCGCTGACACGGCGCAATGAAATCTGCGCTTCGTCCTTGGCATAGGCAATTCCGGTGACGACCTGCTGTTCCACGATCTCTTCCTCGTCGCAAATAAGCGTTCCGGGCGGATTGAGCAAATCCCCCATTCCGGGCGCGTCGGGATCGTCGAAGGACGACCGCACGAAAGTACGCACCTTGTGCACCATGGCAAGCTCGACCGAGCGTACCTGCAGGACCTTGGCGCCGAGAGAGGCCATCTCAAGCATTTCCTCGAAGGAAATCTTGGCCAGCCGCCGCGCTTTCGGCTCGATGCGCGGGTCGGTGGTGTAGACCCCGTCGACATCGGTGTAGATGTCGCAGCGGTCGGCTTTGACCGCCGCCGCGATGGCGACAGCACTGGTGTCGGAGCCGCCGCGGCCGAGCGTCGCGATGCGATTGTCCGGCCCGATGCCCTGGAAGCCGGCGACCACGGCCACCTGGCCCTCGCCGAAGCGCTTGATCAGGAACGCGCCGTCAATGTCGAGAATGCGCGCCGCGCCATGCGCATTGTCGGTCTTGACCGGGATCTGCCAGCCTTGCCAGGAACGGGCATGGACGCCCATGTTCTGCAGCGTGATCGCCAGCAGGCCGGCGGTCACCTGCTCGCCGGAGGCGACGACGGCGTCATATTCGCGTGCATCGTGCATGGGCGAGGCTTCGCGCGTCCATTGCACGAGCTCGTTGGTCTTGCCGGCCATCGCCGAGACGACCACCGCAACCTCATGGCCGGCATCGACCTCGCGTTTGACATGGCGCGCCACATTGCGGATGCGGGCGATGTCGGCGACGGAGGTTCCGCCGAATTTCATCACGATGCGCGCCATGGAAGCGAAATGCCTTTGACTGGGTGCCGGACCGGCTGCCGAAAAAACGGAAAGGGAGCGCCCGACTGGGCCGGCCGCTGAATTCGCGGCCTCCTTAGCCAAATGCTTTGGGTTTCGCAAGGCGTGCCGCCGGTTGCAGCTGGCGACGAAGGCGACAGACGAGGGCGGCAGCGCGTGCCCGCATGCCTGTCGACGACATGCGGTGGCTTCAGGCCAGGTGCGCTGCGCCTCTCCACAGGCCCGGATAGTCGACAACGAAGCCGGCCGGCGAGACTTTCAGGATCTCATCGTAGCCGAACATGGGCGCAGCATAGGCGTAACGGGCCTCGTCGAGACGCCGATAGGTCTGTTCGAGGCGCACCAGCCTGAGTTCGGGAAATGTCAGATACGCAGCCGGAGCTTGTGTCGACATGCCGACCTCCAGGTCGAAACGGCGGATCGCCAGCAGGTTGGTAGCGGGCGTGAAGCCGAGATCGACATCGATGAGGCCAGCGACTTCTCCTTGGCGTTCGCCGTTCAGCGTCCATCCGCCGTCGGCAAGTCGTTCAATCGCATAGTGCAGATCTTGTGTGCCGAGAAACCCCTCGATGTGCGCCGATCGTGAATGCCAGCCGGCATCGCAGGTCACCTCGTAGGCAATGCTGCACGGCTTGCCGTCCTGGACGAAAAGCGCCTGCCCTCTGAGGCTGCGCCCACCGTCCGTTTCCGAAGGCCGGCCAGATTCAGACAGCAGGCCAATTTCAGACAGCAGGCAGGCGTCATGGCCCTCGAGGTCAAGTCGGCGCCAAAGGATCGAAGCTATGCTTCGCATCATGGTCTCCTCCCGTTGAAAGCAACGCCTCTCCTTCGTCCGCCGGAATAATTTTGTTTCGCCGTGAGGCGTATCGAGCTGCCACATGCTGACAGATCGCAGTCGGCACCGCCGTCATCATGAGCATTGCTCTGTCGACAGGCGAAATTGCTGCCTTGACATTCGCTGCCTCGCGACCGACTTCCTAGCGCATCAGAGCGCGATCAGCAAAAGTGGTATCCGGTTTTGCGCCCGATCGCGCTCTGAACTTTTGAGTCTGCGGGAGACACGCCATGCCAGAACCCCGACGGTCGACGATCGATGCCGGAGAAGTGGAGCGCTTTTCCGCCCTTGCCGCCGAATGGTGGAATCCGAACGGCAAATTCCGCCCGCTGCACAAGTTCAATCCGATCCGGCTTGCCTATATACGCGACCAGGTGGCTGCGCGCTTCGGCCGCGACCCGCGTGCGGCGCGGCCGTTCGAGGGCCTGCGCTTCCTCGACATCGGCTGCGGCGGCGGGCTGTTGTGCGAGCCGATGGCGCGGCTTGGCGCCGAAGTGCTCGGCGCCGACGCATCCGCCACCAACATCGAAGTGGCCAAGCTGCATGCGGCGGAGGTCGGCGTGACGGTGGATTACCGTGCCACGACAGCGGAGGATCTGGCTGCCGCCGGGGAGAAATTCGACGTCATCCTCAACATGGAAGTGGTCGAGCATGTTGCCGACATCGACCTGTTCGTGGCCAAATGCGGCGAGATGCTCAAGCCCGGCGGCATCATGTTCGTCGCCACCATCAACCGCACGCTGAAGGCGCTGGGCCTGGCCATCATCGGCGCCGAATATGTGCTGCGCTGGTTGCCGCGCGGCACCCACCAGTTCGGCAAGCTGGTGCGGCCAGACGAGCTGGAAAAGGCGCTTGCCGCCGCTGGCCTGACCATCATCGACCGCACCGGCGTCGCCTACAATCCGCTCGCCGACCGCTGGCAGCGGTCGAAGGACATGGACGTCAATTACATGGTGCTGGCGGAGAAGGCACCCGTCTGAACCTTCTCACGCCGTCACCTTCTCACCCGTCTGGCTTCGCGCCTTCGTGGCGGTCTGGCTTTGCGCCTTCGTTGTGATGAACACGCCGGCAGTGATGATGACAGCGCCCGCCCAGGTCAGCAATTGATAGTGCTCGCCGAGAAAGATCGTCCCGGCGAACAATCCGACCGCAGCTGCGACATAGCCGATCTGGCTGAGATAGACCGGGCCGCCGACCGCCTGCAGCCGGAAGAAGAAGGCGAACATCGCCGCGGCTGACGCGACCTGCCCGACGACCACCAGCGGCACGCCGCCGAGCAGTGCGAGCGAACCGCCGCCCTGCAGCGTGAGGATGCCGCAAAGAAGCAGCGCAGCCGCTGCCAGATGGCTGCCGACGGCAAGCTCGATCGGTCCGGTCCCTTCGGGCCAGTCGACCGTGCGGTAGATGTTGCCGGCGGCAAGGCTGACCGGGATGAGCAGCCCCACCGCCACCCAGAAAAATTCGGCCGGCTGACCGGCCTCGCCGCGCGTCACCGCCACCATGACAGCACCGAGGAAGCCGACGGCAATGCCGAGGATACCAAGCAGATTGGGACGCCGGACGCCGAGCAGGATCGAAAACACCAGCGTAACCACCGGCGACAGCGTGAACATGATACCGGTATAGCCGGCGCCGAGATGCGGAATGGCCGAGAACATCAAGAGATTGGGGAAGGCATAGGACACCGCCGCGGTGACGAAGAAATAACGCAGTCTGTGCGGGTTGAGCCGGATGCGCTGCCCGCGCAGCAGCAAGGCGCACAAAAGCACACCGCCGGCGCCGAGCGAAATGACCAGGGCCCAGACCATGGCCGAAACACCGGCCGCCGTGGCGAGCTTGCCGAACGGCAGCGTCAGGCCGAGCAGGCCGCCGGTGACGACCAAAAGGCCGAGCGCTGAATCCCAGAGAAATTTCATAACGAACCTTAACGTCTTTGCGGCTCTTGGCCAGCACTGTGCCTTGAGGTAAGATAATGCAAGGATTCTTAACGTCAAGATATTTAACGGTGATATAGATGGATCGCGCAGCGAAGGCGATCGAGCAGTGGAAACGAGAGCGGCCCGATCTGGATGTCTCTCCGATGGCCGTGCTTGGACGGTTGAACGAAGCCTCGTCGCTGATAGCACGAGAACGCCTCGCTCCGCTGTTTGCGCGTTTCGGTTTGCAGTCTGGGGAATTCGATGTGCTGGCGACGCTGCGCCGTTCCGGATCACCCTACGCGCTGACGCCAACCGCTCTCTACGAAGCGACGATGGTGACGTCGGGCGCCATGACCAACCGGCTCGACCGGCTCGAAAAGTCAGGATTGATCAAGCGTGGGCCGCATCCCAACGACCGGCGCGGGGTTGTCGTGCAACTGACCGAAAAAGGCCTGACATTGATCGATGAGGCTGTCGCCGCCCACGTCGCCAACGAACACGAGATACTTTCCGGTCTGACGCGCGCCGAACAAGAGACGCTTGCTCGCCTGCTTGAGAAATTGATCGGCAGCGTAACCTAGCCAGTCAGTTCCGCTCGTCGGGGAAACTTGGAATCGGCATGAATTCGACGCCGTCCTCGACCAGGCTCTTGGCCTCCTCCAGCGTCGCCTCGCCATAGATGCCGCGCGGGTCGCTCTCGCCGAAATGGATCTTGCGTGCCTCCTCGGCAAACTTGTCGCCGACGTAGTCGGCATTCTCGCGCACCTTCTCGGCCATCGCCTTCAATTGCGCCAGCGCCTGCTTCTGGGCCTCGCCCATGGCGAGCGCGATCTTTTCTCGGCTGCGCCCGGTCGAGACGGCCGGCGCCATCAACGCCTTCTCGACCTTGTGCGAGCCGCAGGTCGGGCAATCGACGAAGCCACGCTTCTTCTGGGTGTCGAAATCGTTGTTGCTGCGAAACCAGCCTTCGAATTCATGCTCGTGGTCGCAGATCAGCGAAAAGCGAATCAAGACGCCGCACCCCTGAGACTTTGCGCCTCGACCGGAGTGACGTTCACGGCGAAGTCGCGTGAATTTTTCAGATTTGGGATCTTCTTGCGGGCAGCGACCGACTCTGCCGGGTCGATCTCGGCGATGATCACCGCCGGTACGTCATGTGCCGCTTCGGCGACGATGCGGCCCCACGGATCGACGATCAGCGAATGGCCATAGGTCTCGCGGCCGTCCTCGTGCAGTCCGCCTTGCGCCGCGGCGACGACATAGGCGCCGTTCTCGATGGCGCGCGCCCGCAGCAGCACATGCCAGTGCGCCTCGCCGGTCTGGCGGGTGAAGGCGGCGGGCACCGAAAGCAGGTCGGCGCCGGCCAGCGCCTCGGCGCGGAAGAGCTGCGGAAAGCGCAGATCGTAGCAGACGGCGAAACCCAGCCTCGCCCCATCGATCCCGGCGCCGCTGATCTCGGTGACGACGGCCTCGGTGCCTGGCTCATAGGCGGCGGATTCGCGCCAGCTTTCGCCATTGTCGAGATCAACGTCGAACATGTGGATCTTGTCGTAGATGGCTAGTGTCGCGCCATCCGGCCCAAACAAAAGCGCACGGTTGGCAAGTTTGCCGTCGGCGCGCAGGATGGCGGTCGAGCCGATATGCAGGAAGACGCCAAGTTCTTTCGCCAGCTTGCGCGAGGTCGAGACGATGATGTCCTTGTCCTCGGACGTGAACGAGGCGGCCCGCGCCTGGCTGTCGCGGATCAGCGCACCGGTCATTTCCGGTGACTGGATATAGGTCGCACCCTGGCCCGCGGCCTCGCGCACCAGCCGCTCCAGATCGACCGCGTTGCGCTCGGGGCTGGTGCCCGAACGCATCTGGATCGCCGCCGCCTTGAAAGTACCCATCGTCATATCCTCAATTCGTCGAGCCATTGGCGAGCAGACGGTCCAGCCGGCCCTCCGCCTCCAGTTCGTGGAGATCGTCGGAGCCGCCGACATGGGTATCGCCGATGAATATCTGCGGAAAGGTCGAGCGGCCATTCGCACGGGAAATCATTTCCCGGCGCAGTTCCGGCGAGAAGGAGGCGTCGTGCTCGGTGTAGGCAACGCCCTTGCGCTCGAGCAGCCGCTTGGCCGCCACGCAATAGCCGCACATCATCCGTGTATAGATCGTCACGTCGACCATCGGTCAGCAATCCTGCCTTTCTTCAATCTATATAGTCGCGGACTCGTCGGCCCGAAAGTCCCCCGGCAGCACGCGCGCAAAGGTCAGCACGTCGACGGTCCCGGCACCGCCCTTCTTCAGCGCCTTGGCGACCGCGCGGACAGTGGCGCCGGTGGTAAAGACATCGTCGATCAAGAGCACCCGGCGGCCGGCGATCTCGATCTCGGCCTCCTCCGGCACTCTGAAGGCGGCACGCACATTCTCCTCGCGTTCCCGCCGCTCCAGCCCGACCTGCTGGCGGGTGAGTTTGACGCGCCTGACCGCCGAGGGCGCAAAAGGCAGGCCACCAAGTTGCGATACCGCCCTTGCCAGTTCCGCCGACTGGTTGAACTGGCGCCTGAAGAAACGCCGCCAGTGCAGCGGCACCGGCACGACCACATCGGCCTCCGCGATCAGTTCGGCACCGGCGCGCAGCATCCAGCGCGCCATCCACGGCGCCAGGTCGGTGCGATCCTGGTATTTCAGCCCTTGCACCATCTGGCGGGCGACACCGGAATAAGCGACCGCGGCCCGCGCGCGCTCGAAGGGCGGCGGGTCGGCGATCGCCTCGGCCGACAGGAACCCCTCGCCCATGTGATGGATGAACGGCGTGCCCATCACCGGGCACCATGGCCGCTCCAGAAGCCTGAGCTTCGGCCAGCAGGCGCCGCACAGCACGCCGGGCTGCGAGACATGCCGTCGGCAGCCGGCGCAAACCGGCGGAAACAGGATGCGCGCCGGCCAGTCCAATGCCTTTCGAGCGGTACTCTTGATATCTGGCATTGGATCGGCCACGTGGTTGCTCCTCCGCCACCCTATATCAGACAGCGGAAACCAGGAACCGTCAGTTGCAACCTATAGTCGACACTTCTCTCTGGCTGGCGCACAAGCGCCGGGCGCTCGCCCGACCGACTGCCGGCGCGGATTTCCTGATGCGGCGGGCGGCCGAGGAGCTTGCCGAGCGGCTGGGCGCCGTCGAACGCAAATTCGACAGAGCGGCCGTGCTGTTTTGCCAGACGCCGGCGGCGGTCGACGTGCTCGCGACAAGCGGCAAGGTGACGGACATCATACGCGTGGAGGCGGACGCTATGTTCCTGGGCGATGCCGCCGGACTGGTGGCGCCGCTGGAGACCGTGCCATTCGAGCCGGAAAGCCTCGACCTCGCGGTGTCTCTTTTGTCCCTTCAGGCAATGAACGACATTCCCGGCATGCTGGTTCAGATCCGCCGCGCGCTGAAGCCGGACGGTCTTTTCCTCGGCGCTTTTGCCGGCGCCGGTACGCTTTCCGAGCTGCGCGAAAGCCTCCTCGCCGCCGAGACCGAGCTTTACGGCGGCGCCAGCCCGCGCGTCATCCCGTTCACCGACGTGCGCGACGCCGGCGCGCTTTTGCAACGCGCCGGCCTGGCCTTGCCCGTCGCCGATGTCGAGACGGTGACGGTGCGCTACGATTCCCTGTTCGGCCTGATGGCGGACCTGCGGGCGATGGGCGAGACCAGCGCGCTCATCGACCGCAGCAGGCGACCGGGCACACGAAGGCTGTTTGCCCGCGTCGCCGAAATCTACGCCGAGCGGTTTTCGGATGCCGATGGTCGCGTCAGGGCGAGTTTTCCGATCGTCTGGATGTCAGGCTGGGCGCCCGACGCCTCGCAGCAAAAACCGCTGAAGCCCGGCTCGGCGAAAATATCGCTGAAGACGATACTGGAAGATCCCGGCGGGCGTTGACCGGATTCTACGGATGCGGCTGGCCGGCCGTGATCACTGCGCGAAAGCGTTCACAAGCTTGCTGGAATTGTCGCTGAACAGCCACGCCATTGCGTCTGCGGCCTGGCCGATGCCGCCTATGATGGCAAGCGACAGCACGGTCACGATCAGCCCATATTCGATGGCCGTCGCGCCGGTCTTGTCTTCCAAAAATCGTTGCAGCACTGTTTTCATGACCGTCGATCCCGCTTGCCGGAACCCTAGCGTCGACCTGTTAAGAAAGGTTAACGGCACAGGCTTAACAGGCGATGAAACGACCGCTTTAAACCATCTCAGCAGTCGCCGCTGCGCTTGCCATTGTCGCGTATCACGCAGATCGAACTGGGCAGCGGCTGCAGCACGCTCCTGCGCAGCGTGTAGGTAACACGACGGCCGATCGAGCCCGTGCTTCCAATCGAGCCTATGCTCCCGACCGATCCTGTGCTCATTCCGTCGAGGCCGCCGGCAAAATGGTCGCGGGCGGATCGCGTCCGGCTGTCGAGGAAGGGCGTCGCGATCAAGGCCAGCGCCACCGCGGCCGAGCCGAACAGCAGTGTGATCCGCAATATGCCCATGCCGGCATGGACAGCGCTGAAGCTGCGGTCGGGTCGGATCGATTCCCAGTCCCTGTCGAGGCTCATGCAGCCGCCCTCCGGCGAAGGCCTGAACACGGCCTTCCCTTCGATTTTCCATGCCGTCAATTTCTCACAGCGAGATAAATCTTCCATTAACGCTGTCTAAATCGGGCAGTGACGGCACAATCACAGAAGATCGATGAGGAACTGGATCAGCGGCGCGTCGGCCGGCGGCATCGGAAAATCGCGCATCTGGCGCGGCCGCACCCATTTCAGCACCTGCCCCTCCTTCGGCTGCGCGATGCCGCGGAAGCGACGGCAGACGAACAGCGGCATCAGCAGGTGAAAATCATCGTAGGAATGGCTGGCGAAAGTGAACGGCGCCAGGCAGGGAATATCGGTCTCGATGCCGATCTCCTCGTACAACTCACGGATGAGGCATTCTTCCGGCGTCTCGCCGGGCTCGACCTTGCCGCCCGGAAACTCCCACAGGCCGGCGAGCTGCCTGCCTTCGGGCCGCTGCGCCAGCAGCACGCGGCCGTCGGTATCGACCAGCGCGCAGGCTGCGACCAGGAGCAGGCGCTTGCCGACAGGGTTCGGGCCGGTCATGCGCCGGGCGGCCGGCGATAATGGTAACGATAGACTTCGTCGAACCCGAGCGAACGATAAAGCGCCAGCGCCGGCGCATTGTCGGCCTCGACCTGCAGCCAGGCTTCCCGGGCGCCGCGCAGCCGTGCCCATTTCAGCGCTGACAGGATGAGGTGACGGCCGTGGCCCTGGTTGCGTACCGATCTGTCGGTGGCGATCTCGAACAGTCCGGCAAGATCGCCATCATGGACGCAGATCAGCGTCGCCAGCGGTTCGGTGCCCTTTTCGAGCGCGAACAGCCCGGCTTCCGGCTGGATGGCGCCGATGATCTCCGACAGGCCCGGCCGCAGCGACACATCCGAGCCGCTTACCTTGAGCGACGCGCCGATGAAGCGGCTGATGTCCTTCAGCGGGATCTGGTCCATGGCGGTATCGAGCTGGGCGTCTGCCAGCGGCAGCCGCATCACCAGCGATTCGTCGAATGTGCTCCAGCCTTCGCTGTCGAGATGTTTGGAAAGGACCGGCCCCGACAGCGGCGATATGCGGAAGGTCAGCGGCCGGCCATAGGCATCGAAACGGCGGCTGGCGCGGCCGATGCGCTCGGCAATGTGCTGGATGTCGCCCGGATCGAGCGGATTGACCGAATTCAGCCGCTTGGCCGGATGACCCGCCGTCAGCCGCACCACCCAGGTGCCGTCATAATGGACCGCCGCCGCCGGCCAGGCGCGAAAGCCGGCCGCCTCATAGCGGCGCACGATGGCAAGCACGCTTGCCGGATGTCTGGAAACCAACGCCATCAGCTCCGATAATCGCCGTTGATGGCGACATACTCCTTGGTGAGGTCGCAAGTCCACACCGTCGCCTTGCCGCGGCCGATGCCGATATCGGCATGGATGCGGATCTCGTCGCGCCTCATGTAGGCCGATGTCGCCTCCTCGGAGTAGGCGGCGTCGCGTTCGCCCTCATGCGCCAGCCTGATATCGCCGAACCAGATCGACAGAAGGTCGCGGTCGGCCGGTTCACCGGCCTTGCCGATGGCCATGACGACGCGACCCCAATTGGCGTCCTCGCCGGCGACCGCCGTCTTGACCAGCGGCGAATTGGCGATCGACAGCGCGATGCGCTTGGCCGAGCGGGCCGATTTCGCGCCGGTGACGGTGACCTCGACCTGTTTTCGCGCGCCCTCGCCGTCGCGCACCACTTGCAGCGCCAGCGATTTCAGCACCTTGCCGAGCCCGCGGCGGAAGGCGCCGAGGCGCGCATCCCCGGCATCGGTGACGTCAGGCGCGCCGCGCCTGGATGCCGTGCCGGTGGCGAACATCAGCAGCGTGTCGCTGGTCGAGGTGTCGCTGTCGACGGTGACCGCATTGAAGGTCTTGGCCGTGCCGCGCGACAAAAGATCCTGTAGCACGGGGGCTGCGATCGGCGCATCGGTGGCGATGAAGGAGAGCATCGTCGCCATGTCGGGCGCGATCATGCCGGCGCCCTTGGCAATGCCGTTGATGGTGACGTCGGCGTCGCCGAGTTTTACCGTCGCGGTCGCCAGTTTCGGATAGGTGTCCGTGGTCATGATCGCCTTGGCGGCTTCGGTCCACAGATCCGGCCTGCCCTCCTTGACCAGTCCGGCGAGCAGGTGGCTGAACTTGCCGGCATCCAGCGGCTCGCCGATGACGCCGGTCGAGGCCAGAAACACCTCGTCCGGCGTACAGCCCGCAGCCTTGGCTGCAGCCTCGCCGGTCATTGCCGTGGAGGCTCGGCCCTTGTTGCCGGTGAAGGCATTGGCGTTGCCGGAATTGACGACCAGGACGCGCGCCTTGCCTTGCGCAAGATTCTGCCGGCAGAAATCGACCGGCGCCGACGGACATTTCGACCTGGTGAACACGCCGGCGACCGTGGTGCCGGCATCGAAGACCATGGCGAGCAGGTCGGTGCGGTTCTTGTACTTTATCCCGGCCTCGGCAGTGGCGATGCGGACGCCCTCGATGTCAGGCATTTTAGGATATTTTTTCGGCGCGAGCGGCGAAATCGTGGCTGACATGAAGACCTCGGGCGGGAAAATCGCAAGCGGAACGCCGGTTTGCCCGATAGCGGGCGCCGGCGCAAGGGCGTTTTCCCGACCGTTGCGGACGACACCGAACTGCCGCACCACGCTTACCTCACTGGGCAGGATTGAGGAACCGTCGGAACATCTTCTGCACGCCCGGAATGAGCCCCCAGATCATGATCGCGACCATCAGCGGCGCGATGACCAGCGTGCGTTGCCATATCTCCCACTCTTCGGTCAGCGGGAACACCACATAGAGGATGGCGGTGATCAGCGGATAGACGCCGGCAAGCACCAGCAGCGCAAAGCGGAGGCGCGAGAAGCGGGCGGCGGTCGAGGTCATTGGCCTTCTCCTTATCGTTACGAAACGTTCCGTTATATAAAACGGACCGTTCCGTTTCGTCAAGAGAGGTCGTATATGCATGTTGAGGAAACTGCCGATAAGGAAAAAAAGCAGATGGCTGAGGACGCAGATCGGACCCGCAAATCAATTGGCGCGCGACGCAACCCCGACAGCGCCGACGCCATTCTCGACGCCGCCGAGGCGGTGCTGGTCGAGGCCGGTTATTCCGGCTTCTCGATCGAAGCGGTGGCGCGGCGGGCGCGTGCGGGAAAGCCGACGATCTATCGCTGGTGGCCGAGCAAGGCCGCTTTGCTGTTCGACGTCTATCAGCGGCTAAAGCGCGTCGAAAATCCCGATACCGGAAACCTCGAGGATGATCTCGTCGGCTTCCTGAAGAACCTGTTCTCGCACTGGCATGACACGTCGTCAGGCAGCGTCTTCAGATCGCTGATCGCCGAGGCGCAGTCGGATGCGACCGTGGCCGCCGTGCTTGTCGAATACACCAAAGGACGCCATGCCCATACCGGCCAGATGATCGAGCGCGCCAAGGCAAGAGGCGAAGTGGCGGCCGACGTCGATGCCACGCTCGTCGCCGACCTGGTCGCCTCCTTTGCCTGGACGCATCTTTTGACCAATCGCCTCGACGAAGACGAAACGACGCTGCGCAAGGCGGTTGGATATGTGGTGAAGGGCATAGCCGCTGACGATGCCGGCTCGCTCGACGCCGCGGCGGTCCGGCGGAGGCGTCGACGCATCGTAGGATAGGGCGATCTCGGCGCCGCGCTTCTTCCCTTCTCCCCTTGTGGGAGAAGGTGGATTGGCGCGAAGCGCCAAGACGGAAGAGGGGTGCTGGACGGAGTGCGGTCGGTGCCAAGCGGAACACCCTCATCCGACCGAGCGGAGCCTGTCCTCGGGCTTGCCGGAGGCAAGACCCGTGGGCTCGGCCACCTTCTCCCACAAGGGGAGAAGGGAAGTACCGACGACCCCGCCTGCCCTAGCCTCGCCCTCGCCTACTTGGTGTTTTCCAGCGCGTCGACCGTCTTCTTCAGCTTCTCGTCCGGGATCTCGACCTTGGCCTCGGCGCGCAGCGACTTGACCAGCGCGATGTATTTGTCGCGGATGACCGCCTGACGGGCCTGGTCCTTGACCTGGTCGAAGGCCGGCGGCTGCTTGGCGCGCTTGTCCTCGACCTGGATGACGTGCCAGCCGAACTGCGACTGCACCGGCTGTTCGGTGTATTTGCCGACCGCCAGCGCAAAGACCGCCTTGTCGAACTCCGGCACCATCTGGCCGGGTCCGAACCAGCCGAGATCGCCGCCGCTGGTCTTGCCGCTCGGATCGCTGGTGTGCTCGTTGGCGAGTTTCTGGAAATCGGCGCCGCCGTCGAGCTGCTTGATGATCGCATCGGCCTCTTCCTTCGATTTCACGAGGATATGACGGGCATGCACCTCGTTGCTCGGCGGCGTGTTGGCGATTTCCTGGTCGTAGCGGGCGCGAACCTCGGCATCCGTAACCTTGCCGACGACATCCTTCTCGACCATTTCGCCATGCAGCGCGCGCTGCTGCAGGAACGCCATGCGGCGCTGGAAGTCGGGATCCTTGTCGAGGCCGGTGGTGACCGCCTGGGCAGCCATGACCTTGATCTCGATCGCCGCCGAAAGTGCTGCGGCGCGGCGCTGTTCGGGCGGCATCTGCGCGAACTGCTGCGACAGCTCGCCTTCGGCAAGCGCAAGGTCTGCCTCGGTCAGCGTCTGGCCGTTGATCGTGGCGACCACGGCGTTCGGATCGACCGGCGCCGGTTGGGCGGGGGCGGCCGGTTGGGCCGGGGCTGGTTGGGCAGGCGCGGTGTCCTGGGCCATCAGTGGCGACAGCGACAAAGCCGACAGCCCGAATGCCAGGCCGAGGCTGGCGAGCGACGCGCGGCGGAACAATAAGGACATACGATTAACTCCAATAGGGGATAGCTAGAGCGGGATGGCTTCCAGACCAGCCAGATTGTGGCGGAATTTGGCACGGTCGTCAGGACGAGGGCGCCGTTGACATCGATTGAGCCCCCTCTTATCTGTCCAACGACTTTGCGTCCAGAACCGTTTTCCGGGCGCTTTTTGCGTTTGTCCGCGTTTCACGTGGATTTGATGGGGCCGCCGGCACCCGTCGCAACGACTTGGAATGCTATCGAAAGGACCATTGAATGGTCAGTTTTGGCGGTCTCGCCCGTAAGGTTTTCGGCTCCTCCAACGATCGCCGGGTCAAGTCGACCCGGCCGCGCGTCGAAGCGATCAACGCCATGGAAAACGAGATGCGGGCGCTCTCCGACGCCGAGCTGACCGCCCGCACGGAAAAATTCCGCCAGGACGTGGCCAACGGCGCCAGCCTCGATGATCTCTTGGTGCCGGCCTTCGCCACCGTGCGCGAAGCGGCGCGCCGCGTGCTCGGCATGCGCCCGTTCGATGTGCAGCTGATCGGCGGCATGGTGCTGCACAATGGCGGCATCGCCGAAATGCGCACCGGCGAGGGCAAGACGCTGGTCGCCACGCTGCCCGTCTATCTCAACGCGCTCGCCGGCAAAGGCGTCCATGTCGTCACCGTCAACGACTATCTTGCCACGCGCGACTCCGAATGGATGGGCCGCGTCTATAAATTCCTCGGCCTTACCGTCGGCGTCATCGTCCATGGCCTGTCCGACGAGGAACGCCACGCCGCCTACGCCGCCGACGTAACCTACGCCACCAACAACGAGCTCGGCTTCGACTATCTGCGCGACAACATGAAATACGAGCGCAGTCAGATGGTGCAGCGCGGCCACAGCTACGCGATCGTCGACGAGGTCGATTCTATCCTGGTCGACGAGGCGCGCACGCCGCTGATCATTTCCGGTCCGCTCGAGGACCGCTCGGAAATGTACAACACCATCGATGCCTTCATGCTGAAGCTCGAGCCGGCCGACTACGAGATCGACGAGAAGCAGAAGACCTCGATCTTCACCGAGGAGGGCACCGAGAAGCTGGAAAACCTTTTGCGCGACGCCGACCTGCTCAAGGGCGAGTCGCTCTACGACGTCGAGAACGTCGCCATCGTCCACCACGTCAACAATGCGCTGAAGGCGCACCAGCTGTTCCAGAAGGACAAGGACTATATCGTGCGCAACGGCGAGATCGTCATCATCGACGAATTCACCGGCCGCATGATGCCGGGCCGCCGCTATTCGGAAGGCCTGCACCAGGCGCTCGAAGCCAAGGAGCATGTGGCGATCCAGCCGGAGAACCAGACGCTCGCCTCCGTCACCTTCCAGAACTATTTCCGCCTCTACAAGAAGCTTGCCGGCATGACCGGCACGGCGCTGACCGAGGCCGAGGAATTCGGCAACATCTACAATCTCGACGTCACCGAGATCCCGACCAATCTGCCGGTGATCCGCACTGACGAAGACGACGAGGTCTATCGGACCGTCGAGGAGAAATACAAGGCGATCGTCAAGGAGATCAAGGAAGCCCGCACCAAGGGCCAGCCGACCTTGGTCGGCACCACCTCGATCGAGAAATCCGAGTTGCTGGCCGCGCGCCTGCGCAAGGAAGGCTTCACCGATTTCGAGGTGCTGAACGCCCGTCACCACGAGCGTGAGGCGGCGATCGTCGCCCAGGCGGGAAAACCCGGCGCCATCACCATTGCCACCAACATGGCCGGCCGCGGCACTGACATCCAGCTCGGCGGCAATGCCGACATGCGCATCGCCGAGGAGCTTGGCGACATGCCGGCTGGTCCCGAGCGCGAAGCCAGGGAAAGGGAAATCCGCGACGACGTCGCCCGGTTGAAGGAAAAGGCGCTGGCCGCCGGCGGCCTCTACGTGCTCGCCACCGAGCGCCACGAGTCGCGCCGCATCGACAACCAGTTGCGCGGCCGCTCGGGCCGCCAGGGCGATCCCGGGCGGTCAAAGTTCTTCCTGTCGCTGCAGGACGATCTGATGCGCATCTTCGGCTCCGAGCGCATGGACGGCATGCTGCAGAAGCTCGGCCTCAAGGAAGACGAGGCGATCATCCACCCCTGGATCAACAAGGCGCTGGAAAAGGCGCAGAAGAAGGTCGAGGCGCGCAACTTCGACATCCGCAAGAACCTGCTGAAATATGACGACGTCTCGAACGACCAGCGCAAGGTGGTGTTCGAGCAGCGCCTTGAGCTGATGGACGGTGAAGGCCTGTCCGAGACCATCGCCGAGATGCGCGAGGGCGTCATCGACGAGATCGTCGCCAAGGCCATTCCCGAAAACGCCTATGCCGAGCAGTGGAACGTCGCCGGCCTCAAGGCCGAGGTCGCCGAATTCCTCAATCTCGACCTGCCGATCGAGGACTGGGTCAAGGAAGAGGGCATTGCCGAGGACGACATCCGCGAGCGCATCACCGAGGCCGCCGACGCCGCCGCGAGGGACCGCGCCGAGCGCTTCGGCCCCGATGTGATGACCTATGTCGAGCGCTCGGTGGTGCTGCAGACGCTCGACCATCTGTGGCGCGAGCACATCGTCAACCTCGACCATCTGCGCTCGGTCGTCGGCTTCCGCGGTTATGCCCAGCGTGACCCGCTGCAGGAATACAAGGGCGAGGCGTTCGAGCTGTTCCAGGCGATGCTCGGCAATCTGCGCCAGGCCGTCACCGCACAATTGATGCGCGTCGAGCTGGTCCGCCAGGCCGCCGAAGCGCCGCCGCCCGAGACGCCCGACATGTTCGGCAGCCATCTCGACGGCACCACCGGCGAGGACGATTTTAACGGCGGCGAGACCGGACTTCTGGTCCGCCAGGAGACCCACGCCACCGTCGCCCCCGAAAACCGCGACCCGCAAAACCCCGCCACCTGGGGCAAGGTCGGCCGCAACGAGGCCTGCCCGTGTGGGTCGGGGAAAAAGTACAAGCATTGCCACGGAGCGTTCGCGTAAGGCGCCGCTTTTCCTTCTCCCCGTTCACGGGGAGAAGGTGCCCGGAGGCCGGATGAGGGGCGGCGTTGACGTCGGCGATTAGCCAATCTCTCCACCTGTGGGGGAGATATCAGGCGACCAGAGGCGGCGCTGTCCCGCCGACACCGGAAATGGGCCTTCAGCTCTTATTTCTTTCCATCAGCTGGCCTGTCGTTTCATCGCGTTCTGCCGCGAACGGTGAACATGGCACAAAGCCATGGCGCCGCCCCTCATCCGCCTGCCGGCACCTTCTCCCCGGGGCGAAGGAGAGCTCACCCAACCGTTTCTTAATGTGTTCTCGCTAGACCCAGACCCGAAAAAGAGGCGGAAAACGGAGAGTTTTGGGTGCGCTTTTCCGCGGCGACGACAGCCGGGCGGTTCCTGCCGCAGCGCCTTGCGCTGCGCGTAAAGCCGCTGCTTGGCCGTATCGACGCCGTGCTGTTCACCGCCGGCGAGCGCGGCGAAGCCGGCCGCATGTCGCTCATCGCCTTTTCCATCCGCATCGTCAGCGCCGTCATCGCCTTCGTCAGCCAGGTGCTGATGGCGCGCTGGATGGGCTCGTTCGAATACGGCATTTTCGTCCTCGTCTGGGTGACGATGGTCATCGTCGGCAATCTCGCCTGCCTCGGCTTCCACACTTCGGTCATCCGCTTCATTCCCGAATACCGCGAGCGCAACATGCTGGCCGAATTGCGCGGCATCGTGCTGACCAGCCGCCTGTTCGTGCTGGTTGCCTCGACCGCGATTGCCGGGCTGGGCGCGCTCGGCGTCTGGCTGCTCTCGCCGTTTATCGAAAACTACTATGTCGTGCCGTTCATTCTCGGCCTCATCTGCATGCCGATGATCGCCATGTCGGACCTGCTGCAGGGGCTGGCGCGGGCCAACTCATGGGCGCTGTTTGCGCTGGCGCCGACCTATCTGGTGCGGCCGATGCTGATCCTGGCGCTCATGGCGCTGATGCTTGTGGTCGGCTTTGCGCCCGACGCCAGGACCGCGATCTTCGCCTCGATCGCCGCCGCCTATGCCACCACGCTCGGCCAACTCATCGGCATCACCACGCGCATCGACAAAAAAATCCCGGCCGGGCCGATGAAGGTGCATTTCGCGCAGTGGTTCCTGGTGTCGCTGCCGATCTTCCTGGTCGAAGGCTTCTTCTTCCTGCTCACCAATGCCGACGTGCTGATGGTCGGCGCCTATATGAATCCCAACGACGTCGCCGTCTATTTCGCCACGGTGAAAACGCTGGCGCTGGTGCATTTCGTCTATTTCGCGGTCAAGGCGGGCGTCGCCCAGCGCTACGCGCAATTCACCCATGGCGAGCCGGAAAAGCTCGCAGCCTTCGCCCGCGAAACGGTGTCGTGGACGTTCTGGCCGTCGCTGTTGATGGCGCTGCTGGTGCTGGTGCTGGGCGAGCCGATGCTGAGCCTGTTCGGCGCCGAATTCGTTGCCGGCTATCCCCTGCTGTTCCTGCTGGTCTTCGGCGTCGTCGCCCGCGCCGCCGTCGGCCCTTGCGAAAGCCTGCTCACCATGAGCGGCAACCAGAACATCTGCGCCGCCGTTTACGCCATGACGCTGGTCTTCAACATCGGCCTCAATCTGGTGCTGATCCCGCTTTTCGGCTTGTGGGGCGCGGCAATGGCCACCGCCTTCGCCATGATCTTCGAGGCCGGCGCGCTGTCCTTCACCGTCTGGCGCAGGCTCGGCATCGTCATGGCCATTTTCGCAGCCGCCGAAGGAGCCGCATGATGGCTGCCATCCCGTTGCTCGAGGAAACCAGCGGCGGCCCGGCCGGCGCCATGGTGTCCGGTCTCGCCGGGCTCGCCCGCGAAGCCGATCCCGCCCATATCGAACTCTTGGCCAACGATCGGCCCGAGCGCAAACTGGCCATCTACCCGGCCTCCGCCGGCTTCGATCTGGTCGAGGAACTCGACTATCTCTGCACCCGCACGATCGAGCCCAACGTCTTTTTCAACCCGCGCTTCCTGGCGCCAGCCATGCCGCGGCTGGAAGACCGCGAGGTGCGGCTGGCGGTCATCCGCGACGGCAACGAATACCGCAACCGGCTGCGCCTGCTGGTGCCGTTCTCGGTGGAGCGGCCGGCGATGCCGCTCGGTGTACGGGTCATGCGCACATGGTCGAGCCCGTTCGGCCCGATCGGCACGCCGCTGGTCGACCGTGACGATCCCGTCGGCGTCATCGAGGATTTCTTCTCGATGCTGTCGCGGCCGCATCTCAAGCTGCCTAAAGTCTTCATGCTGCCCGACATCCGGCTCGACGGCCCGGTGGCCAGCCTGCTGGCCACCGTCGCCGAGACGCGTGGCCTGACGCTGGTCACCACCGGCAAGGCCGAACGCCCGATGCTCGAAAGCGAGATCGACGGCGATGACTATCTGAAGGCCTCGCTGCGCTCGCACCACTATCGTGAGTTCCGCCGCCTGAAGCGCCGCCTCGCCGACCTCGGCAGGCTGGAGCATCTGGTGGCGCGCGGACCCGAAAATATCCGCCATGCCATTGAGCGCTTCCTGACGCTGGAAGCGGCAGGCTGGAAAGGCCGCGAGCGCACCGCCATGGCCATCGACCGCTACCGCGCCGCCTTCGCCCGCGAGGCCGTGCACCGGCTGGCCGAACGGGATCTGTGCCGCATCCATTCGCTGACGCTCGACGATCGCACCATCGCCAGCCTGATCGTCTTCGTCGAGGCCGGCGTCGCCTACACCTGGAAGACGGCCTATGACGAGACCCTCGCCGCCTATTCGCCGGGCACGCTGTTGATGATCGAGGTGACCGGGCAGCATCTCGACGATCCCAACATCATGATCACCGATTCCTGCGCCGTGCCCGACCATCCGGTGATGAGCCGGCTATGGACGGAGCGCAGGCCGATCGGCACGCTGGTCATCGGCCTGACGCCGGACGCCGACCGCCTCGCCCGCCAGGCGGCGTCGCAGCTTCACCTCTACCGCGAAACCCGCAACATGGCGCGCCTGCTGCGCAACCGGATGAAGAGCTTGCTGGGACGGCGGTAGCGTTGGCGGTCCTGCTAGGGATCTGGTTTGACAGGTCGGGCCAATAGCCGAAGCATCCCTCCACTTCTTCATCCCAGGGCGGAGCAAGGAGCGAAGCGACGCGGCGCAGACCCTGGGATGACGAAGGCGCGGTGGGACTTAGCTAATCACCAGACGTTGGAGATTGGCAGATGGAGGCCGGTCGGCAGCGACCGTCGACAGTCCCCTTCAGGCTCAGTCGAAGACCAGAGCCTAGGTCGTGAGGATTAATTCTCACAAGCAGCGGAAAGGATTAGCATCGGCGATCGGCCGCGCAACCAGCATCATTGCCGCCTCGGTCCTGCACGGCAGAACGGCAGAACAAAAAACTGGGAGGAATGCATGACGAAAACCACTTACCTCAGGCGTCGCAGTATTCTCGCTTTGACCGGCCTCATCGGCGCCTGCCTGACTGCCGCCGCAGCTCAGGCCGCCGAGCCCGGCAAGGTCGAGATCGATGCCCTGAAACAATCGCTATCGAAGTACGAAGACTACAAGGCCGCCATTCGCGACCTCTATCTGTCGACGGTCGGATGCGTTTATTACAGCGGCGAAAAAGTGGCTGGAGCTATGGATTACCCGAAGGGCGCGATGGGCATTCATTTCGTCAACGTCGCGAGCGTCAGCCCGACACCAGATCCGGCGCGCCCCAATGTCCTTATCTATGAGCCGGTCGACGGCGGCTTGCGCCTGGTGGCCGTGGAATGGCTTGTTCCGCTGACGCCCGACACCAAGGAGCCGCCGAAACTCTTTGGACAGACGTTCCAGGGGCCGATGGAGGGGCATTATCCGCTTATTCCGGTGGAGTTCTACCATTACGATCTTCACGTCTGGCTGTTCAAGGACAACCCGCTTGGAATGTTCAGCCCGACGAACCCCGACGTGAAATGCGACAATTACGCGTTTCCGATGCCGGAGCAGCCGACCAAGATGGTGCCGGGGCCGATGTGATGGCGACCTGAGCTACGGAGCCCGATCTAATCAGGAAGGACCGGCCTGGGCCTGAATTATGGTTATCCCAGGATGTTCCTGGGATAACCCTCAACCGAGCCTTCAAGGCGTCTCGGGTGGAAAATGGTGCCCCTAGCCGGGATCGAACCAGCACTCCTTGCGGAACTCGATTTTGAGTCGAGCGCGTCTACCAATTCCGCCATAGGGGCTCAGGCCGGGCGGCCTGGATGGGCGCGGACTATACGGTTGGAGGCCTGTTCGTCAACTGGCCAATTCCCGACATGCGGCCTTCGCTCAGACTTGGCCTTTCGATTTCGTGAAGCTACGGCCATTGTGCAGCGCAGAAAATCTTTCTAGACAGGCAGCGCATGTCTCCCGCATCGGCCCGAAAAGCGGAATCGCTTTTTGGAAAGCACGATGCGGAGAATCCAAAAGCGTTAGAGCGTCCTTTGCGCGTCCAAAAGGACGCGCGGCGCTCTAAGGGAGTGCCGATGCTTCGCGGACTTTACGACTGGACCTTGTCGCTGGCGGCAAAGAAATCCGCCGAATGGTGGCTGGCCTTCATCGCTTTCGTCGAAAGCTCGGTGTTCCTGGTGCCGGCCGATGTGCTCTACCTGCCTATGGCGCTAGCGCGGCCGGATCGCGCCTATCGCTACGCGTTGGTCGCCACGCTGGCTTCCGTTCTGGGCGGTATCGCCGGCTGGTACATCGGCCATTATGCCTACGACACGGTGGCGCGGCCGATCCTCGAATTTTACGGCAAGTATGACGACTTCGAGACGCTGCGTGTTTCGTCGGGCGTCGGCTTCATCATCCTGATGCTGGTCACCTCCGGACTCGCCCATCTGCCGCCGATCAAGGTGGTGACGATCCTGTCCGGCGTCATCGGCGTCAATCTCCTGCTGTTCATCGCGCTGGCGATCGTGGCGCGCGGCGCCCGTTTCCTGTTCCTCGCCTGGCTGCTGCGCCGCTATGGCGAACCGATCCGCGAGTTCATCGAAAAGCGCCTTGGCATGATTGCGGGCGCCGCCGCCGCTGCCCTGATTTCGCTCTATATCGTCGTCAAATACGCCTTCTAGAGCATGAGCGTAGCAAAAAGTGGGAACCGGTTTTCGGAAAAGATCATGCCCACCAAGAAGGCGAACGGAACGGACGGTAGATCAATGACAGCGACCGTGAATGCCGACACTGGACGCCAGCGCTTGCGAACGGCGGTGTTTCTCGCCGTCGCCATGGCCGCCACCGTCGGCTCGGCGCTGGCCTTCCAGCACCTCGGCGGCTACATCCCCTGCAAGCTCTGCCTGGAGCAACGCACCCCCTACTACATCGGCGTGCCGCTGATGCTGCTGGCGGCGCTTGCGTCGACACTGCGTGCCCCCGCATGGGTGACCCGCGGCCTGCTGGCCGTCGGCGGCCTGCTGATGGCCTACGGCGTCTATCTCGGCGTCTATCATTCCGGCGTCGAATGGGCGTGGTGGCCGGGGCCGACCGATTGTGCGGCGGCGGCAGGACCGGTGGATACCGGCGGCAAGGGCGTGCTCGACGCGCTCGACAGATTCGTCCCGCCCTCCTGCGACAAGGCCGCCGTGCGCATCCTCGGCCTGTCACTGGCCGGCTGGAACGCCATCGCCAGTTTTGTCCTGGCGGTCATCGCCTTCCGCGGCGCCTTTGCCCGCGACTGAGCTGCACAGCGCAGAGTTCGTCCAGAAATTCGTCAGGCCGGAGCGCATGACGTGGGTTTCGAGAACCGGAGCGGAGCGTACTTCCCGCATGTCCCGGAAAAGTGGTTCCGGTTTTCCGACATGGACATGCGGCAACGAAAGTACGTGAGCACCGGAAGCGCAGAAAGCTGCGTCAGGCGACCGGCATGGCGGATTTCTGCCGAACTCTATGGTTCGAGTTCGACATCCCAGTACAGATAATCCATCCAGCTTTCATGCAAATGGTTGGGCGGGAACAGGCGGCCATTGTTGTGCAGGTCATGCACCGTCGGCTGATAGGGCTTCTGCAGCGGCCACATCTTGGCGTGAGCCGGCATCATGCCGCCCTTCCTCAGATTGCAGGGCGAGCAGGCGGCGACGACATTCTCCCACGTCGTCGCGCCGCCGCGATGCCGGGGAACGACATGGTCGAAGGTCAGATCCTCGGGTGTGCCGCAATACTGGCACTGGAAACGATCGCGCAGGAACACGTTGAAGCGGGTGAAGGCCGGATGCCGCGATGGCTTCACATAGGCCTTCAGGCTGACGACGCTCGGCAGCTTCATCGAGAAGGTCGGCGACGATACGGCGTGCTCATATTCGGCGACGATATTCACGCGCTCGAGGAACACCGCCTTGATGGCGTCCTGCCACGACCAGAGCGACAGGGGGTAATAGCTGAGCGGACGGTAATCCGCGTTCAGCACCAGTGCTGGAAGCCCATCCGGAGATACGGCAACCGTCACGTCATTGACCTCCTTGGCTCTCGAACCTGTCGGCGCGGATACTGTAAGCCCGACATGACAGGGATGTGAAGCGGCTTGTCGATCAAACGCAGCGCTAAAAATGCAGGATTTTCATGCTTTTTTGCGGATTCAGGCAGGAGGCGAGGCGTCCCTGCCCCGGGTTTCACGATAATAGGCCCAAAAAAGCCTTGATGCGACACCTCGCCACGGGCTCCATGATTCGGCGAGCTGGATCAGTGTTTTCTCGGGCGGACGCGGGTCGATGCCGAGCGCGTGGCCGACCGCGCTCTGCAGGGCAACGTCGCGTGCCGGGAAGACATCGGGGTGGCCGGCGGCGAACAAAAGATAGACTTCCGCCGTCCACGGGCCGATGCCCGACACCTTGGTCATCGCCGCGATCGCCTCAGTGGCGTCGAGCAAGCAGAGATGATCGAGGTCGAGGCCATCGACCACCGCCTGGGCGACGGCGATCAGGCCGCGCTGCTTCGGCCGCGACAGTCCGGCCTCGCGAAAAATGGCTTTGTCGGCGGCAAGAATGGCTTGCGGCGTCAGCGGATCGACGAGTTTTGTCAGCCGCCCGAAGATGGCGTCGGCGCTGGCGCGGGAAACCTGCTGCGAGACGATGATCGAGGCAAGGCTTCTGAACCCCGGCTCGGAAAGCCGAAGCGGCACCTCGCCGGCCATGCCGCGCACCTTTGCAAGACGCGGGTCGAGCAGGCAGAGCGCGTCGAGCCCTTGCGCGATGTCGTCGAGCGTGGCGATGCGTTGCATGCTTGCTTGTTCCCAGCGCAAAATAGCAATTCGTAATCAGGCGCAAAGTAGCAACTGGCGAAAGCGCCGCACAACCCGATTGCCGCTCAAGGATGACACTCCTGACATTCCGCTTCGCGCCGAGCCCAAATGGCGAACTGCATCTCGGCCATGCCTATTCGGCGTTGCTCAATCAAAAATTGGCGAGGGCAACCGGCGGGCGCCTGTTGCTGCGCATCGAGGACATCGACACGACGCGCTGCACGCCGGAATTCGAGGCCGGCATTTTACGCGACCTGAGATGGCTCGGGTTTGGCTGGGAAGAACCGGTGCGCCGTCAGTCCGAGCATTTTTCGGACTATCAGGCGGTGCTCGACCGGCTGATCAGGGAAGAACTCGTCTACCCAGCCTTCATGAGCCGCGGCGAAATCCGCGCCTTCATTGCCGACAGCGAAAAGCGCGGCCGCGACTGGCCGCGCGACCCGGACGGGGTGCCGCTCTATCCCGCCGTCGACAAGGCATTGCCGATGAGGGAACGCCAGCGACGGATTGCCGAGAATGCGCCCTTCGCCTGGCGGCTGGACGTCGGCGCTGCGATGGCGCGCGCCGGCACAGACCTGTCATGGCTGGAATTTTCGGATGAGAGGCTTTCCGCGACACGCACGGCCCGTGCTCGGCCGCAGGACTGGGGCGACGTGATCGTGGCGCGCCGTGAAATCCCGACAAGCTATCATCTCGCCGTCGTCGTCGACGACGCGCTGCAAGGCATCAGCCATGTGGTGCGCGGCCAGGACCTCTATTCCGCCACCGGCGTGCAGCGCCTGCTCCAGGAGATCCTCGGGCTGCCGCAACCAAGCTACTTCCACCATCGTCTCGTCCTCGGCCCGGATGGACGAAAGCTGTCGAAGAGTTTTGCGGATACCGGCCTTGCCGCTTTGCGCGAGGCCGGCGCATCACCGACCGATGTCAGGCGGCTGATTGGGATGTAGTTCCTCGACACAGTAGTTTTGACAGGTCGAGCCGATCGGCAGCGAACGTCGACAATTCCTTTCAGCGGCCAATCTCACTGGCAGATCGCAAACCTAGAAGATTAGCTGAAACACCCCCTCGCTTCGTTCATCCCAGGGCGGAGCAAGGAGCGAAGCGACGCGGCGCAGACCCTGGGATGACGAAGGCGCGGGGGCTCACGGCTAATCGCCAGCGTCAGGGATGGCGGCTGGAGGCCGGCCGAAAGCGACCGTCCACGGTCGCTTTCAGGCTCGGTCTAAGAACCAAATCCTCTGTGCAGAGGAACTGGATCATGTTTTGATCTTGATCCTCCCTGCCCCAGAGCGCCTCCTTCAATTCGGGTGAGCCTATGGATCAACCGTTTGGTTTTGCTTGCCGGGTTGAACCGCATTAGAGCAGTCGCGACAGTCAACCCCTCACCGAGCACGCGGCAGCCTTCCGAAAATGCACAGCATCAAGCGGTTCATCCCCGCCTCTTTCGTCGTCCTGTGGGCGACCGGCTTCATTGGCGCGCGTTACGCCATGCCGTGGGCCGAGCCGTTCACCTTCCTGGCCGCGCGCTTCGTTCTGGCAGCCGTCCTGTTGGCCGCCTTGATGGCAGCACTCGGTTCGAGGCGGGCGACCCGCGCGGAAGCGCTGCACGCGACCGGCGCCGGCATCCTGATGCATGGCGTCTATCTCGGCGGCGTGTTCTGGGCCATCCATCGAGGCATGCCGGCCGGGCTTTCGGCCTTGATCGTCGGGCTGCAGCCGCTGATCACGGCGGTGATGGCCGGCCGGTTTCTTGGCGAGGGCATCCTGCCGCGCCATTGGGCCGGTCTCGGCATCGGCCTGTTCGGTGTGGTCATCGTGCTGTGGCCGAAGCTCGGTGCCCTCGGCGGCGGCGTGACGGCCGAGACGCTGGCCGCCTCGCTTGTCTCGGTGCTCGGCATGAGCGCCGGCACGATCTGGCAGAAGCGCTTCGCCTCCGGCGGCGATCTCGTGGCTGCCACCAAATGGCAATATGTCGGCGGCGCGTCGGTGATGGTCCTTGCCTCGCTCGCCTTCGAGACGCAAACGGTGGTCGTCAACGGCGAGCTGATCTTTGCCATGGCATGGCTGGTGCTGGTGCTGTCGATCGGTGCCATCTTCCTGTTGATGGTGATGATCCGCGACGGCGAGATGTCGAAAGTCGCTTCGCTGTTCTATCTGGTCCCGGCGGTCACCGCGGTCATCGCCTGGATATTGTTCGGCGAACAGTTGACCCTGGTCCAGATCGTCGGCATGGCGATCGCGACGCTCGGCGTCGGGCTGGCAACCGCTCAGCCGACCAAAGCATGATCCCGAACCGAAGGTCAGCGAAGCAAAAAGTGGGAACCGGTTTTCGGAGAAGATCATGCTCAAATAAGAATCAGCCAACCCGGGCGCGTGCCTCCAGATAGCGGCTGATCGCGGCGTTGAGCTCACCGCCGAGGATGAAGATCGCCGAGACGATGTAGAGGAAGACGACCGCGACCATGATCGAGGCAAGGCCGGCATAGGTCGTCACATAGGACGAGAAACGGTCGAGATAGGCGGCGAAGATTGTCGACCCGATGAGCCAGGCAATCAGCGTGAAGATGATGCCCGGTATGATCGAGACGAAGCGGCGCTTGCCCGCAGGCAGCCAGTAATGCACTGCGAACAGCCCGCCGACGATGACGACGGAGGCGATGATGTAACGCCACAGCGTGATCGTGCCCATATAGGGCTTTATCCATTCGAAATTGGCCTCGGCCAGCCGCCCCAGTAAGGGCGCGAAAACCACGAGCACGCTGATCACCAGAAAACCTGCCGTGGCGATCAGCACGAAGACGATGCTCTGCACCCGGCGATAGATGATGCCGCGCGTTTCGGAAACGCGGTAGGCGCGGTTGAGCGAGGTGCGCAGCGCCTCGATGCCGTTCGAGGCGAAGAAGGCGGCAAGCAGCACGCCATAGGTCAACAAGTCGGTGCGCTGCACGGTGAGCACGTTGAGCACTTCGCGCGCGATCGGCTTGGCGATTTGCTCGGGCCAGGTGTCGAAGACGAGATGCACGGCGGTGTCGGCAAAAGCCTGTGCGCCGAGGAAGCTGGCCAGCGTCGTGGCGAAAATCAGAAAGGGGAAAAGCGCCATCAGCGCCGTGATCGCCAGATGACTGGCCATCGCCCAGCCATCGTCTGCATCGAAATGGCCGAACGCGTCATAGAGCACGCGTTTGACGGCTACGATCTTCCGCAACACGAACCGCGTTCCCTTCGATTGTCTCGACGCCGAGAATATGGGAAGGGATTGCGGCAAATGGCAAGCCTAGGTCAAAGCACGCCTCCTCCTGGAGGAGAGTTGCGCACCATCATCGTCACCGGAGCTTCTTCCGGGATAGGCGCCTATTGCACCCGGGCGCTGAAGGCGGAAGGCTGGCGGGTGTTCGCGACGGCACGCAAGCCGGAGGATATCGCCGCCCTCGAGGTCGATGGTATCGAGGCCTTCTATCTGGACTACCGCGAGACCGGATCCATCGAGACGCTGGTGGCGTCAGTGCTGGAGCGGACGGGCGGACGGCTCGATGCCCTGTTCAACAACGGCGCTTACGCACAGCCCGGCGCCGTCGAGGACCTGCCGGTGGCAGCACTCAGGGAGCAATTCGAGGCGAATGTCTTTGGCTGGCATGACCTTACCCGCCGCGTCGTCCCGGTGATGCGGCGCCAGGGCCATGGCCGTCTTGTCCACTGCTCCTCGATCCTCGGCCTGGCGCCGCTGCCCTTTCGCGGCGCCTATTCGGCGTCGAAGCACGCGATCGAAGGGCTGATGCTGTGCATGCAGCAGGAACTTCAGGGCAGCGGCATCCATGTCTCGCTGATCGAGCCGGGGCCGGTGACATCGAAGATCGCCAGCAACGGCCTTGTGTGGTTTCTCAGGAATATCGACCGTGAGAATTCCGTCCACCGCCGCGCCTACGAGGCGCAGCTGCAACGGCTGCAGGCCGGCGGCAGCACGTCACGGCTGAAGCCTGGGCCGGAGGTGGTTCATGCGGCCTTGCGCCATGCGCTTCTGTCGCGGCGCCCGCATCCGCATTATGTGGTAACGGTGCCGGCCAGGATCGGCGTTATCCTCAAACGCATGCTGCCGGCATCAATGCTCTACCGCCTGCTTGCCAAACGCGCCTGAACGCAATCGACTGGAAACACACTATGGCAACCGTCTTCAACATCCTCGCTGTCCTCGTCATGGTCGCCGTGGTGATCGTGCTGATCCGCGGCCTCGTCAACATGATGCGCGGCGGCTCCGGCATGACCTCCAACAAGCTGATGCAGACGCGCGTGCTGCTGCAGTTCGTGGCATTGGTGCTGATCATGCTGGCGGTGTATTTCACCCGCAAGTGACGAGGGTGGCGAGTTCGGGAGGCAGAGCGTGGTCAAGCTCAACAAGATCTATACCCGCACCGGCGACGACGGCACCACCGGCCTCGGCACCGGTGAACGGCGGCAGAAATCCGATCTGCGCATCGACGCCTATGGCACGATCGACGAAGCCAATGCCTGCATCGGCATGGCCCGCATCCACACCGCAGCAACATATCCGGCGATCGATGCGATGCTCGGCCGTATCCAGAACGACCTTTTCGACCTCGGCGCCGATCTGGCCGTGCCGGACGACGGCAAGCCGCTCGACTATGAGCCGCTGCGCATCACCGCTGCGCAGACCGACCGTGTCGAAAAGGACATCGACCTGCTCAACAAGGACCTGCAGCCGCTCAAATCCTTCGTGCTCAACGGCGGCACGCCGGCGGCGGCTGCCCTTCACCTCGCCCGCACGGTTGCACGGCGGGCCGAGCGCATCATGGTGGCTTTGACGCAGGTCCCAGGCGAGCAAGTCAACCGCGAGGCGATAAGATACATCAACCGCGTATCGGACTTTCTGTTCGTCGCCGCGCGCGCAGTCAATGACAATGGAAACGCCGACGTGCTATGGGTTCCCGGCAAGAACCGCTGAATCTGCCGAGGCGGGAGGGGGTCCGATGTTCATCCCGCTTTATGACACCAACCGGCTGCGCCACATCAAGCTGCAATATGTGACGATCGGCCTGATCGCGTTCAACACGCTCATCTACTTCGCCACCGCGCTTGGCGGCGAGCAGTTCACCAACGCCGCTGTGCTGGGCCTCGGCTTCATTCCGTCGGTCGTCCACGACAGCGTCGAACTGGCTCCGCAGTTTGTCGTCATTCCGGAGAGCCTGAGCTACGTCACCTATTCCTTCCTGCATGCTGATATTTTCCACCTCGGCGGCAACATGCTGTTCCTCTGGGTGTTCGGCGACAATGTCGAGGACGCGCTCGGCCATGTCCGCTTTCTCATCTTTTATCTGCTTTGCGCCATTGCCGGCGCCTTCTTCCAGGGCCTGATCGCGTGGGACTCGCAGGTTCCGCTGATCGGCGCGTCAGGCGCCATCGCCGGCGTGGTCGCCGCCTATCTGATCCTCTACCCCAGGGTGAAGGTATGGGTGCTGGCCTTCGCCCGCATCCCACTGCGCATCCCGGCCTTCATCCCGCTCATCCTTTGGATCCTGTTCCAGATCGTGATGTTCGCCGCCGGCGGCGAGGATCAGATTTCCTGGGCCTGCCATGTCGGCGGCATCATCGCCGGGGCCGTGCTGGTGCTCGTCTTGCGCAACCGCGCCGTACCACTGCTTGCCGGTGCTGAGGAAGAAACCACGTTGGTCGTCGGCCCGGCACCCGCTGCTGCAGAGCCCACGGCAAGCGACCCGCTAGCGCAGCCGGCGCCGCGCTGGGGCCGGGGAAGCGCCTCCAGTCCGGACTGAACCGATTTGAGTGCGTCGCGGATGATTTGGGCGCGCCCCGGATATTGACGTGCGGGGTCGCCGCAACTACGGAAGCTTTCCCACAATGCATGTCGCGCAAAAGTGTGCAGCGGTTTTGCGATAACGAGATGCATAAAACAACAACCTAAAGCGCGTCGCGTGTGGCCGGTCAAACGCGACGCGCTTTAGGCGGTCGGAGACCAGAATTCCGTCCGGAATGTCGGCTTTCGACAACTCTGAAGAGGCGCACACTGCTATAGCGCGCCCGACTATCTTGAAAGAGGTGGCTATCGTGAAAGAGGTGACAGGCAAATGAAGATCCTTGTGCCCGTGAAGCGGGTTGTGGATGCGAATGTGAAGGTTCGTGTGAAAGCTGACGGTTCGGCGGTGGAACTCGCCAACGTCAAGATGGCGATGAACCCGTTCGATGAGATCGCGGTCGAGGAGGCGATCCGGCTGAAGGAAGCCGGCAAGGCCGAGGAGATCATCGTTGTCTCGATCGGACCGCAGCAGGCGCAGGAGACCTTGCGCACCGCACTCGCCATGGGCGCCGACCGCGCCATCCTGGTCAAGACCGACGAGCAGACCGAGCCGCTGGGTGTCGCCAAGGTGCTGAAAGGCGTCGTCGAGGCGGAAAAGCCCGGTCTCGTCATTCTCGGCAAGCAGGCGATCGACGACGATTCCAACCAGACCGGCCAGATGCTGGCCGCACTTCTCGGCTGGGCGCAAGGTACTTTTGCTTCCAAGGTCGTGATCGATGGCGACAAGGCCAAGGTGACGCGCGAGGTCGATGGCGGCCTGCAGACGGTGGAGCTGAAGATGCCGGCGATTGTCACCGCGGATCTTCGCCTCAACCAGCCGCGCTATGCCTCGCTGCCCAACATTATGAAGGCCAAGAAGAAGCCGCTCGACGAGAAATCGCCCGCCGACTACGGCGCCGACGTCAAGCCGCGCCTGAAAGTGCTCAAGACCGAAGAGCCGAGCGGCCGCAAGGCGGGCGTCAAGGTCAAGAGCGTCGCCGAGTTGGTCGACAAGCTCAAGAACGAAGCCGGCGTGCTCTAAGGAAATCCGATGAGGCCGGCCTGCAAACGGCCGGTTTCTCCGCTTCCGGTGCTCACGTACTGAAGTACGCTCCGCTCCGGTTCTCGAAACCAACCGTTTTCGACTCGGCCTGACCGGATTTCAGGGAGTCTCGAAAAGGAAAGTCAGGGATATCATAATGGCTATTCTTCTGATTGCCGAACACGACAATGAAACGCTTTCCGACCAGACCGCCAAGGCGCTTTCGGCGGCACTGCAGATCGGTTCGGACGTGCATGTGCTGGTCGCCGGCAAGGGCGCCAAGCCGGCAGCCGACGCCGCCGCCAGGCTCAAGGGCGTGAGCAAAGTGCTGCTCGCCGAAGCCGACGAACTCACCGAGCGTCTCGCCGAGCCGCTGGCGGCGCTCGTCGTCGGCCTCGCCGGCGCCTATGACACGATCATCGCGCCGGCGACCTCGTCGGGCAAGAATGTCGCGCCGCGCGTGGCAGCCCTGCTCGATGTCGCGCAGGTGTCGGAGATCATCGAAGTGGTGTCATCAGACACCTTCAAGCGGCCGATCTATGCCGGCAACGCCATCCAGACGGTGCAGTCGAGCGACGCCAAGAAGGTCATCACCGTGCGCACCGCCTCCTTCCAGGCCGCACCCGAGGGCGGTTCCGCTCCGGTCGAGACGATTCAGGCGGCGGCCAATCCCGGCCTGTCGAGCTTCGTCGAGAACAAGCTTTCCGAGACCGATCGCCCAGAGCTGACTTCGGCCAAGATCATCATCTCGGGCGGCCGCGCGCTGGGCTCTTCGGAGAAATTCCAGGAAGTCATCCTGCCGATCGCCGACAAGCTCGGTGCGGCCGTCGGTGCCTCGCGTGCCGCCGTCGACGCCGGCTACGCGCCGAACGACTGGCAGGTCGGCCAGACCGGCAAGGTGGTCGCACCCGATCTCTACATCGCCGTCGGCATCTCCGGTGCCATCCAGCATCTTGCCGGCATGAAGGATTCGAAGGTCATCGTCGCCATCAACAAGGACGAGGAAGCGCCGATCTTCCAGGTCGCCGACTACGGCCTCGTCGGCGACCTTTTCGTCATTCTGCCGGAGCTGCAAAAGGCGCTTTGACGCCTTCTGGCAAAGCGTATTAAATTGTGAAGCGCGGGGTAGACGAAGTCGCCCCGCCCTTTTAGTTTGCACCGCACAAAAAGCAGGCCGCAAAGGCCTTTTGACGGGATCGGTGTAATGAACAAGATCGAGACGATCGGCATCATCGGCGCGGGCCAGATGGGCGGCGGCATTGCGCATGTGTCCGCGCTTGCGGGCTACAAGGTGCTGGTCTACGACATCTCACCCGACCGCATCGAAAAGGGCATCGCCACGATCAGCGGCAACATGGCCCGCCAGGTCGGCTCCGGCAAACTCGAGGAAAAGCTGCGCAACGAGGCGATGGCGCGCATTTCGGCAGCGCCCACCATGGCCGATCTTGCGGGTGCCGATCTGGTGATTGAAGCGGCGACCGAGGACGAGACGGTCAAGCGCAAGATCTACGCCCAGCTCTGCCCGCAGCTCAATCCCGAAGCCATCCTGGCGACGAACACCTCGTCGATCTCGATCACACGTCTCGCCGCGCAGACCGACAGGCCGGAGCGTTTCATCGGCATTCATTTCATGAATCCGGTTCCAGTGATGAAGCTGGTCGAACTGGTGCGCGGCATCGCCACCGAGGACCAGACCTTCGAAGCGGCAAAGGCCTATGTGAACCATCTCGACAAGACGATCACCGTCTCGGAGGATTTTCCGGCCTTCATCGTCAACCGGATCCTGCTGCCGATGATCAACGAAGCGATCTACACGCTCTATGAGGGGGTCGGCTCGGTCGACGCGATCGACACCGCCATGCGGCTCGGCGCCAACCATCCGATGGGACCGCTGCAGCTTGCCGATTTCATCGGCCTCGACACCTGCCTGTCGATCATGCAGGTGCTGCATGACGGTCTGTCGGATTCGAAATACCGCCCCTGCCCGCTGCTGGTGAAATATGTCGAGGCCGGCTGGCTCGGCCGCAAGACCGGACGCGGCTTCTACGACTATCGCGGCGAGCATCCCGTTCCGACGCGCTGACCGGCGATACGAGCCACCGGACATCGCGCGCGGTCGCGCTGAGCGAAGACCATGCGGCTGTTCTGTCGACAGCTTCGTGGCCGCGGATCGAAGACCGCATCGGGCCGAAAGTGGACTGGCGGCTTCTGGTGCGAGATGTGAGTGAGCGGACGTTCTGCACGGCAAGGGTTTGTCCTGATCTGACCATTGCCGTTCCGAAATCGATTTTCTCTCCCGAAACCCGGACCTTCGCGAGGGGCCGATCGAGCCTGGCAAAAAATGCCGAAAGGCACTCGCTTTTGCTCTGCTCGATATGGAGACATCGAGAATGATGTTCTCGAAAGGAACGAAGTCGCCGATCTTCTTGCCAGATCCATTGATGATGCCCTCTTGCCCCGCTTTCTATCTTGAGCAGATCGGAGCGACGAACCGTTCGGTTCAATCTTCCGCCGTATTGCCGCCCCTCAATTCGGTGCACGCAGCCGATAGCCGATCCCGGTTTCCGTAAGGACATACTGGGGACGTTCAGGAATTTTTTCGATCTTCTGTCTGAGCTGGCGGACATAGACCCGTAAGTACTGCGTGTCGGTCAGACCATCCCAGAGCTCGCTCAGCAAAAACCTGTGGGTCAGCACCTTGCCCGCGTGCTGGACCAACAGACGCAACAGGTCATATTCCTTGGGAGAGAGCTTTATTTCTTCTTCGCCTATCCTGACGATGCGACGCACCAGATCGACGGAAAGATCACCGACATGAAAAATCGGTCGCTCGCCCTGCACCTGGAGCTGGTGCCGAAGTGCCGCCCGCATTCGTGCGAGAAGCTCATCCATGCCGAAAGGCTTCGTCACGTAATCGTCGGCGCCGAAATCGAGCGCCTGGACCTTGCCAGCTTCGTCGCCCCGGCTTGACAGAACCACGATCGGGACGCCCTCGTTGCGTTCGCGGATCATCCTCAACAATTCGAGGCCGTCGATGTCGGGAAGACCTAGATCGAGAATGATCAGGTCAGGATTCTGGGCCAACAACTCCAGGCCCGCCTTTCCGTTCGGCGCTTCGAGGACGTCATAGCCGTGAGTCCCCAAACCCATACGCAGCAGCTTGCGGATGGGCGGCTCATCGTCGACGATCAAAACCCGGAGCGTGGAAGCGGTCATGCGGCAGTGTCCAATTGCTTGGAGTTCGCGGGAACGGGCAGCCTGATCGTGAACACCGCTCCGGAGCGGTCGGAGCGGTTCGCCGCGCTGATTGTCCCGTTCATCGCTTCGATGAATCCCTGCGAAATCGCGAGCCCCAGGCCGGTGCCGGCCCGCACTTTATCGCCCTTTCGCGCCCGATAGAACTTGTCGAAGATGTGCTCCAAGTCGCCAATCGGAATACCGTCGCCCTCGTCGAACACTTCCAGGCAGACTGAATTTTCATCACGCCGGCCCTCTATGCGGATGGCCGTCCCGGCTGGGGAGTACTTCGCTGCATTGTCCAGGAGATTGAACAGTGCCTGCTCGAACAGGACAGCATCAAGCATCAGCATCGGCAGGTCGGGGGCGAACTCCAGCTCGACCTCATGCCCACTGAGAATTCGAGTAGCGCGATCAAGCGCGCTTCCCACGATTTCTCCGATATCGTGCAGAGATGTGTTCGCAACGACCGCGCCCGATTCGAGCTTGGTCATGTCGAGGAGGTTGGCGATAAATCGGTTGAGCCGCTCTGCCTCGTCGATGATCGTCGCAAGCAGCTCGGCTCTTTGCGCATCCGCAAGGTCGGGCCACATATCCCGCATCGCTTCTGCTGATCCAAGTACCGCGGAAAGCGGCGTCTTCAGGTCATGCGAGATCGATGTCAGAAGAGCCGATCGTAGCTTCTCGGTTTCGACGGTATGTTTGACGCGTTCCATGTCCTCGACCAGATGGACCCGCTCGATGGCCAGTGCCGCCTGATCGGCCAAGGCGTCGAGCAGGCGCCGCCCGTCGGGCGTGAGAAGTGGCCCCGGCTTGTCGCTGTCGATGCCAACAACGCCCACCGCCCCGCGTCCGGTCCGCATCGGCAGGAACAAGCGCCTGGCGCCGGGCAGGTTCTCTGAGCCGCGCCCGGCCGGGCGATTGCTTTGCCAGGTCCACTTGGCCGCCGCCAAATCGGCCTCGTCCAGCGTGTCTTCTGGTGGATAGCCGGCCTTGACGGCAATTGAACCATTTTCCGGCAGGAGCAGGACCACCCGTACTTTCAGCATCAATGCTGTCTGGTAAGCAGTTGCCCATAGAACATCGTCGAGGATACCGACGCTGGCGAGCTTCTGGGTGAAGGAATAAAGCAGCTCTGTGGTGCGGGCGCGGGCCATCGCAACGAGGGAATGTGCACGTGCGCGCGCCGCAACATTCGAGACGACGATGGCAACGATCGTGAAGAACAGGACAGCTATGAGGTTGGTCGGATCTGAAATGAAGAGCGTGTAGTAGGGCTTGGTGAAAAAGAAATTATAGCAAAGCGCCGATGCGACGCTGGCAAAAAGCGAAGGCAACAAGCCGAAGCGCACAGCAATGCCGACGACGGCGGTGAGAAAGACGAGGTCGGTATTTGTGACGCCGATCCACGGCCATAACGCTGTGCTCATTGCGACCGCCGCAGCGACCCCGAGCGTTGCATAGGCGTAGGGTAGAAAGTCGAAGGGCCGCGGCCGTTCGTCCGTCTTCACGGTGTTCCTGGGGATGAGATCGCTCTTCAACTCCTCGCCGGCGATGACATGAACGCTGATGTTGCCAGCTCCACGCACCAGGTCATGCACGACGGAGCCGTGCAGAATTTCAAACCATCGCGAGCGGCTCGATTTGCCGATGACGATATGCGTGACGTTGTTCGCCTGCGCGTAGGCGATCAGGTCGTCGGCGACACGGCGCGCGCCGCCCGGGATGGTAATGGCCTCGCCCTCAAGGCTCTGCGCCAGGCGAAGCGTATCTGCGACGCGGTCACGCTGTTCTTCATTCAGCTGCAGGCTGCGCCGCGTTTCGATCGAGAGCGCCGTCCACGGAGCGTGCAGGCGATCCGCGAGGCGCTTGGTGTAGCGCACCAGCCCCACGGCGCGTGGATCCTCACTGACGCAGACCAGAATGCGTTCACCGGCCGGCCATGGTCCCGCGATGGCGCGTGCCTGCATCTGCGTCAGCAATTGCTCGTCGACCCGGTCAGCCGTGCGGCGCAGGGCAAGCTCGCGCAGCGCCGTCAGGTTGGCTGGCGAGAAGAAGTGCTCCAGCGCCCGCTCGGCCTGCTTGGGAATATAGACTTTGCCTTCCTTGAGGCGTCCGATGAGGTCTTCAGGGGTCAGATCGATCAGTTCGACGGAATCCGCTCGGTCGAAGATCGAATCCGGAACCGTCTCCCGAACGCGAATTCGTGTGATCTGCGCAACCACGTCGTTCAGGCTCTCGATATGCTGGATATTGACCGTGGTATAGACGTCGATGCCGCTGTTCAAAATCTCCTGCACATCGAGGTAACGTTTGGGGTGGCGGCTGCCCGGCGGATTGGTATGAGCGAGTTCGTCGACGAGAACGATTTGTGGACGGCGCGCCAGGATGGCGTCCAAATCCATTTCCTCGAGCGATCGGCCCCCATATTCGATGCTGCGGCGAGGAATGACTTCGAGGCCTTCCAGCAGGGCCTCGGTCTCTTTCCTGCGGTGGGTTTCCACAACCCCCACGACGACGTCCTGGCCGTCCTTCTTCCGGGCACGGGCGGTCTGCAGCATTCCGTAGGTCTTGCCGACGCCAGTCGCTGCTCCGACGAAAATGCGAAGCTTGCCGGCTCGCCCTTCCTCCGTCCGGGCCGCCTCGAGCAAGGCCTCGGATGAGGGCCGCTTATCACGATCGCTTCGTTCTTCCGGCATCACGCTTCGATACTATCCGGATGTTGACAGGAAAGCATCGCATTCAGTTTGCCGATCGAGCCGAAGCGCGATTCTCCGACTGCTCATTGAACCGTTCCGAGCCGGTCGGATGCGAACTGCCTTATGGCCGAGCATCGCGGTTAGCCCGGAAATGCCGATGGTCAAGGGCCACGGCTAAAAAACGCCCTACGATATCGACTAGCGTGCCGGGCACCGGCGGACGTTCATCGGGATCGAATGCAAGTCCAATGGCGGCGGACTGGCCCTCTGCCGTTGCCACGGGCCAGAAGTCGAACCGCGAGGTCAACGCCGGGTAGACTCCGGCGGGCGAAAAAAGTCCCGTGGCCAACGACGAGCGCGCCGCCTCGATCTCTGCCTCTTGCGGCTCCACGCCACCGACACTCTCAACGGAAACTACTTTGCCCTCCTTAACCAGAATAATGACGACAGGAACCTGGAACAGCGCCGCAAGAGCATGGGAAGTGATTGAGACGATCGCCTTCGCATTGCTGGCCGCCACGACGTCATTGCTGTAGCCTTGCAGCACCGTCAGCTGCCTTCTCAGGAGCGCCGCATCAATTGCCCTGCGCCGGGAGGTAAAGGCAACGGCACTCACGATAAGTCCGACGACAAAAAGTAGCCCGATCGCCCAGACGTTTGCCGGCTCGTCGACGATCAGCGTATAGCGAGGCTCCGTCAGGAAGAAGTTGTAAGCAAGAGCCCCAAGTACCGCCGAAAAGAGGGAGGGGCCTAAACCCAAGCCAACGGCCGCTATGATCACCGGCACCACAAATATGAGGGAGATGTTTGGGATTGCCACTTGGCTGTCGACACCGACAGCCACGACCGCCGCGACGGCGGTCATTGTAAACGTAGCAAGGTAGCGCACTACAGCTGGAGCCTCTGAGGAGGCCAAACGCAAAATCGGATCGGCATCCGGCAACAGCCTGGTTTCCCACCGCAGCTTCGGCTTGACATCGGCCATTGGTTCAACTCCCCAGCCGGTTACACGCGGTCTTATGCGGCAATTTGCTGGCGTAGAGCATACCAGCCTGCCTGCTACGGGCCGCCGCATGACACGAACCTAGGTGGACACCCATAAAGGTTCCATTCGTGCGGGTGCCGCAAAAAATAAAAATCCCATAAAAATTCCATAACCTTGTTCGACGACGGTGCCGGGGACTCAAAGGAAGGCGTCGCAAATTGATGCCCGCCGCGAGTTGGGTCAGATGGTGACTTGGGTGCCGATCTCGACCACGCGCCCAGTCGGGATCTGAAAGTACTCCGTGGCGTCGGCGGCGTTCCCCGCCAGTCCGATGTACAGCCGATCCTGCCAGAGCGGCATGCCGGAATTGGGTGAGGCCTTGAGCGAGCGCCGCGACAGGTAGAAGGACGTCGTCATGATGTCGAACTTCCAGCCCTGCTTGCGGCAGATCGCCAGCGCGCGTGGAATGTTGGGCTGCTCCATGTAGCCGAAGGTCAGCGTCACCCGCATGAACAACTCGTTGATCGTTTCCATCTTGACCCGATCGCTGTCGGGCACCACCGGCTGCGGCGCCGTCACCACCGACAGGATGACGTTCTGTTCATGCAGCACCTTGTAGTGCTTCAGGCTGTGCATCAGCGCGGTCGGCGCGCTTTCTGGATCGCTGGTCAGGAATATCGCGGTGCCTGAAACCAGGTGCGGCTTCTTCTTCAGGAGATTGTCTGCAAGGAAAGCAAGGGGAATTTCGCTCTTGCGGGTCTTGTCGAACAGATAGCGCGTTCCGCGAATCCAGGTCCAGATGATGAGGCACATCACGAGCGCAATGGTGAGCGTGACCCAGCCGCCGTTGACCACCTTGATGACATTTGAGCCAAGAAATACCAGATCGACGACCAAGAATAGTGCTGTAGCCCAGAGCGCCGCAGTCCAGGACCAATTCCAGACCCGGCGCATAACGACGAAGAGGAGCAGATCAGTCACCACCATCTGACCGGTAACCGAAATGCCGTATGCCGACGCGAGATTGCTCGACCTTTCAAAACCCAGCACCAGCACGATGACGCCGGCGCCGAGCATCCAGTTGACTCGCGGAAGGTAGACTTGGCCCTCCTGTGTCTCAGATGTGTGTAGAATACTAAAGCGCGGCAGGAGGTTCATCTGCACTGTCTGGCGGATCAACGAATAGGCCCCGGAAATGACGGCTTGGCTGGCGATAATTGTGGCGGCCGTCGCCAAACCAACCATCGGCAATAGCGCCCACCCCGGCTGCATGTCAAAGAACACGTTTTCGGGCAAGTTAGTCCGCGTCAGAATGTAAGCTCCTTGCCCTGTGTAGTTTAAGAGAAGACAAGGGAAAACGATGGACAGCCACGCCAAGACAATCGGTCTCCGACCGAAATGACCGAGATCGACGTAAAGCGCCTCCGCACCCGTGACAGCTAGAAAAACAGCGCCGATTGTACCTAGCGAGAGCGCTGGATTGGCGGCGAGAAAATGAATCGCATAATAGGGATTAATCGCCCACAGCACGTCGGGATTGGCGATGATATGGGTTAATCCCGAAATTCCGATCGCTATAAACCAGATACCGGTAATTGGGCCAAATACGCCTCCGACTGCGCCTGTTCCAAAGCGCTGAACGGCGAAAAGCGCAATTATAATAAGCACCGTGATGGGCACGACATAGGGCTCGAAGGCTGGCGCCACAGTCTCAAGACCTTCCACCGCCGCAAGCACCGAAATTGCGGGCGTGATCATGGAATCGCCTGTAAACAGTGCCGCACCAATGACGCCTAAGGCCAATATGGCGGTCGAATGCGCAGGGAAACTCCCGCCTGCAAGCGACATCAAAGAGAGCGTACCACCCTCGCCCTTGTTGTCGGCCCGGAGTACGAACCTGATATACTTGACCGTCACGATCAGCGTCAGCGCCCAAACGATCAACGAAAGGACACCAAGCACGTCCTCGCGCGGCGCTGAGCCATCCGAGGCAGCCACCCGAAGTGCTTCGCGAAACGCATAGAGCGGGCTTGTTCCGATGTCGCCGTAAACGACGCCCAGCGCTCCAATCGTCAAGATTTTGAGATTGGGCTGGCCTGATGGTTCGTGGGCTGCAGGCTGCGCGAGATCGGCACGCCTGCCAACGTCATTATTAGCCATCGAAGCTACTCCATCCAGAACTGGCGGGTTGCGAAGGTTCTGTTGGGCCACAAGAGCGGTGGGTTCGCTGCCACGACCGATGCGACCCATGGCCCATACCCTGCCTGTTAGCGCGACACATTAAGGAGCCTAGCCTGTCTTTCGAGAGCGGCGAGTGCCCCGAACGAGGTCGTGGCCTGAAGCCAGTCAGCGATGGTCATGACGCGCCCTAGAACCGGTCGGGCCGCGGCAGCGCGCAGGCGAGATAGATCATCAGTCCCACAGTCACGATGCTGGCGAGCAAGTAGTCGAGAGTCATGGAAACCCCGTTGTAGCCGGTTACAGGTACACCGACGCTTGAAAAGCCTGCGACTGATTGCGAGCCTGACAACAAATCCATCCCGGGACGTGAATTGTTCGGCACGATACCTGCACGCTCGTCAAAAACTCGCGAACAGTCTTCGCGTCCTTCGAGCGGCTAATTGGCAGTGAACGCATATGTTTTCTAGAGGTAGGCGCGCTAGATGTTATAGGAATCCCATATAGGTGCCGTGCAACACCCCGCGGCGCGAACGGCGGCTCTGGAGAAGCGCGGCAATTGGCGCAACCGCGACGTCCAGCGTGACCGCGATGTCTGCTTTCAGGCGGTGGCAAAGCTGACCTCAACGGCCGACATCGGCGCAGAGCTGCCATTCAGAATCTGACGTGTGAGTGTCGCCTTCGGGTCAAGGGCATGAATTCGGCACGGGCGAACGAATTTTCGCAACGGGTCGAACCAGGTCATTCAGAAATGAATGAGTTTTGACGTTAGAGCATCACGGTCTCCGATCGCGCCGTCGCTACCAGCGCACGAAAAGCCGCCCACCGAGCGCGCCGAGCGCGGCGAGAATGGCAATCGCGATCGTGTACCAGGTGGCGACGAAAAGCGGCGAGTCGTCGAAGCAGTGTGCGGCATAGAAGGTTGCCGCCAACCCACCGGCGAGCAGGCCCGCCACCGTTCCAGCAAGCACCGGCCACGTCGGCGCGCCATAGCGCAGCACCGCCAGGAAGACGGCAAGCGGACCAATGCCGATCAGCGGAATGAACGTCAGGCAGACAACCAGGTTGCTGCCGACCAGCCGCGCGCCCCAGTCGGCCGCAGGCACGGAAAGGAGCTCCAGCACCACGGCAATGATCACCAGCAGCGGTGCGGCAATCATCCAGGCCGCCGCCCTGCTCGTAGATGCACCGGGTGTCGACAGGGCGCGGATCAAGACGAAGGCGCTGACGGCCAGAGCCGTCGTGAAGACGAACTTGGCAAGGAAGCGCATCGTATGCATGGCGGTGGCGATGTCGGTGCGTGGGCCGATCGTCAGCCAAAAAACCACCGCCGCGATTAGCGTAGCCGCACCGGCCGCCACCCACCAGGCCGAGCCAAGCGGCATCGCCCTGCAGCGGGCATCGGCGTCAAGCGCCTTGATGAGATCGTCGGTCCTCATGTCATTCCCGCTTAAACTGTTTGGCCCGCCCGAATTGCTTGGCCCGCCCGAATTATTTGGCCCGCCCGAATTGTTTGGCCGCGAACCGTTTAGCAATAGCTGCGAGCCCACGATGCAGCGATACGCGCACCGCCGTCTCGCTGATACCGAACTTCACCGCCGTCTCGCCGATGGAACGGCCTTCGACCGACACCGACGAAACCACGGAACGTTGCGCCGGCGGCAGGCCGTCCAGGGCCCGATTGATGTCGCGCTCGCTGACCGTCTCGGCCTCCGGTTCGGCGAAGGTCTCGGCGATCTCATCGATCTCGATCTCGACGCGCCGCCCGCGCCGCCGAAAGGCGTCGATCAGCTTGAAGCGCGCTATCGCGTAGACCCAGGGCAGCACAGGTAAATCCTGGCGCCAGGTATGCCGTTTCACATGAATAGCCAGCAAGGTTTCCTGCACGACATCCTCGGGATCGACCCCGCCCTGAACGATCTTGCGCCGGGCGAATCCTCGAACGAGAGCAGCCGTCCGGCGCAGAAAGTCGGCGTAAGCCTTTTCATCTCCCGCGATCGCGGCCCGCATCAGCCGGGAAAGGTCGGCTTCGTCCTTGCCGGTCACAAGAGTTCACTCCCGATATTCGCGCCTCGGCGCTGATTTGTTACGTGGCCGGCGAAATAATGTCCAAGCCAAAATATGGGAATATCACGAAGGTTTCACCTCCAGCGCCCGATTACGCAGCTCATCAATGTTGACTACACCGGTCAGGAATTGATAGGTGCAGCCGTGCTAAATCAAAGACCATCGAGATCGAGAGGGATGACGTCCATGAAATATGCTCTTTCCGCCCTTGCCGGTGCCACGGCACTTGCAATCAGCCTGGTCGCCGGCCGCCCGGCGATGGCCCAGGACGGCGGCATCGTCGTCTACAATGCCCAGCACGAAAGCCTGACCAATGCCTGGGTTGAAGGTTTCACCAAGGAAACCGGCATCAAGGTCACCGTTCGCCACGGCGGCGACAGCGATTTCTCCAACCAGATCGTCGCCGAAGGCGCCGCCTCGCCTGCCGACGTGTTCCTGACGGAAAACTCGCCCGCCATGGTGCTGGTCGAGTCCGCCGGCCTGTTCGCGTCGGTCGATGCCGATACGCAAGCGCAGGTCCCGCAGGAGTACCAGCCGGCCAGCGGCAAGTGGGTGGGCATCGCCGCGCGCAGCACCGTCTTTGTCTACGACAACACCAAGCTGACCGCCGAGCAGTTGCCCAAGTCGCTGCTTGATCTCGCCGATCCGAGCTGGAAGGGACGCTGGGCCGCTTCGCCCTCCGGCGCCGATTTCCAGGCGATCGTCAGCGCCCTTGTGCAGCTCAAGGGTGAGGCCGCAACGGCCGACTGGCTGAAGGCAATGAAAGAGAACTTCACCGCCTACAAAGGCAACAGCACGGTGATGAAGGCGGTCAATGCTGGCGAGGTCGAAGGCGGCGTGATCTATCACTATTACTACTACGGCGACCAGGCCAAGACCGGCGAGAACAGCAAGAACATCGGGCTCCACTATTTCAAGAACCAGGATCCGGGCGCGTTCGTCTCGGTTTCCGGCGGTGGCGTGCTGGCCTCCAGCAAGCACCCGAAGGAGGCCCAGGCATTCCTGAAATGGGTGACCGGCAAGGGTGGTCAGGACGTGCTGAAGACCGGCAATTCCTTCGAATACGCCGTCGGCAAGGGCGCGGATTCCAATCCGGCGCTGGTGCCGCTGGCCGATCTGCAGGCGCCGAAGGTCGACGCGACGACGCTGAACTCCAAGAAGGTGACCGATCTGATGACGGCAGCCGGCTTGCTTTAGTTAGCGTTCGTCCTAAAAGGGCAACCGACTGCGCTCCTGCGGGAATTCGCTTTCCGCAGGAGCGCTCTGTTTTTCGAGATGGCATTCGTCGATGACGACAAGCTGTGTTTTTGGCCATTTTTGCGGCCCTTCGACCGTTTCCGCCACTGGGCGGCAGCGGCGCGGCGTCTGAGCTGATGCATTCTGGGGCCGATCTTGCACGTTCAGGCTTGCCGACCGGCGTGGCGGCTGGGCAATGGACGCGCCGGCGGCCGATATCCTGGATTTCGCTCGCCGCCATCCTGGTCTCACTTTTCTCCCTGCTGCCGCTCGCCTTCATCATCTGGATTGCCGTGCAGACCGGCTGGGAAACCGTATCGGCACTGGTGTTCCGGCCGCGCGTCGGCGAGCTGCTGGCCAACACCCTGCTTTTGGTGGTGCTGGCTGTACCGATCTGCATCGTGCTCGCGGTGGCGCTGGCCTGGCTGACCGAACGCAGCAGTCTTCCCGGCGCCCGCCTGTGGGCCTGGCTGTCGGTGGCGCCGCTCGCTATCCCTGCCTTCGTGCACAGCTACGCCTGGATCACCCTGGTGCCGGGACTGCACGGCCTGTGGGCCGGCGTTCTGGTTTCCGTCGTCGCCTATTTCCCGTTCCTCTATCTGCCGGTGGCGGCAGCTTTGCGCCGGCTCGATCCTGCCCTCGAAGATGCCGCGGCAGCCGTCGGCCTCGGGCCGTGGCGCGTGTTCAGGCGGGTGGTGCTGCCGCAGCTCAGGCTCGCCATCTGCGGCGGCTCGCTGCTGATTGGCCTGCATCTCCTGGCCGAATACGGCCTCTACGTGTTCATCCGCTTCGACACCTTCACCACGGCGATCGTCGACCAGTTCCAGTCGACCTTCAACGGCCCCGCCGCCAATATGCTGGCTGCGGTGCTGGTGACATGCTGTTTCGTGCTGCTCGGGATCGAAGTGCTGGTGCGCGGCGAGGAGCGCTATGCCCGCGTCGGCTCGGGCGCCGCGCGGCAGCAGCAACGCACAAGGCTCGGCCGCGCCACGATCCCGTGCTTGGCTCTGCCGGTCGTCACCACCCTGCTGGCGCTGGGCGTGCCGTTCGTCACCATCGGCCGCTGGCTTGTGGCCGGCGGTGCCGATGTCTGGCGCCTCGATGAGATCGGCTTGGCGCTCGGCCAGACCCTGTTCCTGGCGCTCGCCGGTGCGCTGCTCGCTACCGTCGCCGCCATGCCGATGGCCTGGATCTCGATCCGCGCGCCGGGACCGCTGCAGCGTCTCCTGGAGGGCTGCAACTACATCGTCGGCTCGCTGCCCGGCGTCGTCGTGGCGCTGGCGCTGGTCACCATCACTGTGCGCATCGCTCTGCCGCTCTACCAGACCCTGTTCACGATCCTGGTTGCCTATGCGCTGATGTTCCTGCCGCGCGCCCTGATCAGCCTGCGGGCGTCGATCGCGCAGGCGCCGGTCGAGCTCGAACGCGCCGCTGCCAGCCTTGGCCGATCACCGCTCAAAGCGCTGTGGTCGACGACAATCCGTCTGTCGGCGCCGGGAGCCGCGGCGGGCATGGCGCTGGTGGCGCTCGGCATCATGAACGAATTGACTGCAACGCAGATGCTGGCGCCCAACGGCACCCGTACGCTGGCGATGGCGTTCTGGGCCCACAGCGGCGAGATCGACTATGCCTCCGCCGCACCTTACGCCCTTATCATGGTGGCGATGTCGCTGCCGCTGACCTGGCTGCTCTACGTCCAGTCGAAGCGGATGGCCGGGCGATGAGCTTCCTCGAACTCACCGATGTGCACAAGCACTACGGCCCGGTGGCTGCACTGGCCGGTGTCGATCTCAGCGTGGACAGCGGCAGCCGCACCGCAATCGTCGGGCCGTCCGGCTGCGGCAAGACGACCTTGCTGCGGCTGATCGCCGGCTTTGAGTCGCCGGACCAGGGCCGCATCGTGCTCGACGGCGAGGTGCTGGCCAATGGCGGCGCCGCCGTGCCCGCATATCGGCGGGGCATCGGCGTGGTGGCGCAGGACGGCGCCCTGTTCCCGCATCTGAGCATCGCCGCCAATATCGGCTTCGGCATGCGACATCACGAGGACAAGCGCACCGAGCGCATCGTCGAACTCGCTTATATCGTCGGACTCGACAAGGCGATCCTGAAACGGCGGCCGCACGAGCTCTCCGGCGGCCAGCAGCAGCGTGTGGCGCTGGCCCGCGCCATGGCCATGAAGCCGCGGCTGATGCTGCTCGACGAACCATTCTCGGCGCTCGACACCGGTCTGCGCGCCTCTATGCGCAAGGCGGTGGCCGAGCTTCTGGAGACCGCCGGCATCACCACGATCCTGGTCACCCACGACCAGGCCGAGGCGCTGTCCTTTGCCAGCCAGGTCGCGGTGATGCGTGACGGGGTATTTTCGCAGGTCGGCACGCCGCGCGAGCTCTATCTCAAGCCGAAGGACAGGATGGTCGCCGAATTCCTCGGCGATGCCATCATCCTGCCGGCCAAGATCGCGGACGGTTTCGCCAGCTCGCCGCTCGGCCGCATCGCCGTCGACAGCACCGAACGGCGCGATGTCGTCCGCATCATGCTGCGGCCGGAACAGGTGCTGTTGAAACGGACATCGCGCGAAGGCATGTCGGGCACGCCGGACATGCTGTTCGGCGAAGTGACGGAATCCGAATTCGCCGGTTCGATGTGCACCATCGCGGTGCGGCTCTTGAACAGTCCCGATCCGCCGGACGCAGCCGCGATCGGCAACACGCCATTGATCCTGCGCAAGCCGGGCATGGACACACCGGTGGTCGGCGAGATCGTCCGGCTGACGGTGTCGGGAAAGGCGCATGTATTTGCCTGAACGCTCTTGCGCCTCTCGCGGTTCGCTGGTCGGGACGACAGGCGACTTCAATCGACCCGCTTACCGGCCTGATCGAACCAGTGCAGCTTTTCGGCCCTGGCCACGACGCGCAACTGGTCACCGGGCTTCGCGGTAGCGCGACCCGAGACGCGCACCACGATACGGCTGCCGCCTGCTGCGCAGTGAAGAAAGCTTTCGGCACCGACCGGCTCGACCGCCTCGACTGTCGCCGGCAGGACGAGCGCACCGGGCAGCGCCTCCGCATTGAAGGTGACGTCGGCATCTTCCGGGCGAAAACCCAGTGTCACGGCTGGTGTTTCGCGGGCCGCGAAGCCGATCGCCGTGCCGTCAGCCAATATCGGGCCCGAGGAACTTCCGGTCAGCGCCAGAAGATTCATCGGCGGCGCGCCGATGAAGGAAGCGACGAAGATCGAGGCCGGCTTCTCGTAGATGTCGAGCGGCGCGCCCGTTTGCTCGACCAGTCCGGCGTTCATGACAACAAGGACGTCGGCCAGCGTCATCGCCTCGAGCTGGTCGTGGGTGACATAGACCGAAGTGACGCCAAGCTTGCGCTGCAAATTCTTGATCTCGACCCGCATCTGGCCGCGCAATTTGGCATCGAGATTGCTGAGCGGCTCGTCGAACAGGAAGACTTTTGGATTGCGCACGATGGCGCGACCCATGGCAACACGCTGGCGCTGGCCGCCGGAAAGCTCGCGCGGGCGCCGGTCGAGCAGCGCCGAGAGCTCCAGCACCTTGGCGGTCGAGCGCACCCTGCTGTCGATCTCGTCCTTGGGCGTGCCGCGATTGCGCAGGCCATAGGCCATGTTGTCGTAGACCTTCATATGCGGGTAGAGCGCGTAGTTCTGGAACACCATGGCGATGTCGCGCTCGGTCGGGCCGATGGCGTTGACCACCTTGCCGTCGATGGCGACCGTACCGGCAGAAATCGTCTCCAACCCGGCGATCATTCTGAGAAGGGTGGATTTGCCGCAGCCGGATGGACCGACCAGCACGCAAAGCTCCTTGTCGGGAATGGCGATGGAGACGCCCTTCACGGCTTCGACGCCGCTGGGATAGACCTTCTTCACATCCTTCAGATCGACGGTCGCCATCAGCTTCTCACTTTTCGGATTCGACCAGGCCGCGCACGAACCATCGTTGCATCAGCACGACCACCAGGATCGGCGGCACGATGGCCAGCATCGCCGTGACCATGACCAGGTGCCATTCGGTGTCGGCATCGGCGAAGGAAACCATCTTTCTCAGTGCGATGACGATGGTGTTCATATCGTTGCTGTTGGTGACCAGCAGCGGCCAGAGATACTGCGTCCAGCCGTAGATGAAGAGGATCACGAACAGCGCCGCGATGTTGGTGCGCGACAACGGCAAGAGGATATCGAAGAAAAAGCGCCATGGCCCGGCACCGTCGACACGCGCCGCCTCGACCAATTCGCCCGGTATGGTCATGAAGAACTGGCGGAACAGCAGCGTCGCGGTGGCCGAGGCGATCAGCGGGATGATCAGGCCGGCATAGGTGTCGATCATGCCGAGATCGACCATCACCTTGTAGGTCGGCAGGATGCGCACCTCCACGGGAAGCATCAAGGTGATGAAGATCAGCCAGAAGAAGATCATGCGTAGCGGAAAGCGGAAGAACACGATCGCGTAGGCCGACAGGACCGAGATGAAGATCTTTCCCACCGCAACGCCGAGCGCCATGATTGTGGTGTTGAGGAGCAGTTGGCCGACGCTGACGCCGCCGATGCGACCAATGCCGCCGAACAGCGCCTCGCTGTAATTGTTCCACAGCTGGCCGCCGGGCAAGAGCGGCAGCGGCGGCCTGAGGATGGTCTGCAGCGTGTGTGTCGAGGCAACGAAGGTATAGTAGATCGGAAAAACCACGATCAATATGCCAAGGATGAGCACGGCATGGGCGATGAAGGTGCGGAGCGGGGATTGGCCGATCATCGCTGCCCTCAACCGTAATGGACTTTGCGTTCCACGTAGCGGAACTGGATGGCGGTCAGCGCGATGACGATGGCCATCAGGATGACCGACTGCGCCGCCGAGTCACCCAGGATCAGATTGACGAAGCCGTCATTATAGACCTTGTAGACCAGCGTCTCGGTCGTCTTGCCCGGGCCGCCGCCGGTGACGGCATGAACGATGCCGAAAGTGTCGAACAGGGCATAGACCGTGTTGACGACCAGCAGGAAAAAGGTCGTCGGCGCGAGCAGCGGGAAGACGATGGTCCAGAAGCGCTTGGTCTCACCGGCGCCGTCCATGGCCGCCGCCTCGATCAGCGTTTTCGGCACCGCCTGCAGGCCGGCGACGAAGAACAGGAAATTGTAGCTGATCTGCTTCCAGGCAGCCGCCGACACCAGCAGGATCATGGCGTGGGTGCCGTTGAGCAGCGGATCCCAGGCGATGCCGATGCTTCTCAGCAAATAGGCCAACGAGCCGATCGAAGGATTGAATAGAAACAGCCACAGCATGCCGGCAATCGCCGGCGCCACGGCATAAGGCCATATCAACAGTGTGCGGTAGAGGCCTTTGCCGCGCACTGCCTTCTCGGCCATGACCGCAAGCAGGAGGGCCACACCCATGGCAACGATCGCCGTCGCAAGCGAGAACACCACCGTGACCTTGATCGAGTTGAGGTAGGCCGGATCGGCCAGCACCTTGCGGAAATTGGCGAACCAGACGAACTTGGTCCTCAGCCCGAACGGGTCTTGCCTGAGCATCGACTGGTAAAGCGCCTGACCGGCCGGCCAGTAGAAGAAAACCAGTGTTATGGCGAGTTGTGGCGCCACCAGCAGGAAGGGCAGGATCTTGTTGGGAAAGACGATGCGCGGAGACAGGCTGATTTCCCTCGCTATCCAGGGGTCGCCCACGCCAGCTCGCGTGGGCGATATTCCAATCGACCAACCGAGATAATCTCGTCAGTTCTCTAGCGCTTCCTTGATCGCGGCGTTGCCGCGCGTGACCGCGTTGTCAAGCGCCTGCTGAGCGGTTTGCTGGTCGGCCAGCATCTTCTCCAACTCCTCGTTCTGGATATCGCGCACCTGCGGCAGATTCGGCAGGCGCACGCCCTTCGAGTTGTCGGTCGGTGCCTTGCCCGTCATCTGCAGGATGGGCGTCTCGCGGCCGGGGTTCTTTTCATAAAAGCCTGATTTCTTGGTCGCCTCGTAGGCGGCGAGCGTCACTGGCAGGTATCCCGACTTCTGGTGCAGATATTCCTGCACATCGGTCTTGGACAGGTAGGCAAAGAAGGCCGCGACGCCCTTGTATTGCTCGTCCGACTTGTTGCCGAACACCCACAGGCTGGCACCGCCCGGCGTGGTGTTTTGCGGTGCGCCCTTGGCGTCGCTATCGTAGGGAAGCTGGCCGATGCCATAGTTCATGCCGGACTTGACGATGTCGCCGAGACCGCCCGAGGATTCGGTGAAGATGCCGCATTCGCCGGCAAGGAAGATCTGCTTGGCTTCGGAGGTGCGCCCGCCATATTTGAAGGTGCCATCCTTGGCGAGGTCTGCGAGCGCCTGGAAGTGGTTGACGAAGATCGGCGCATTGATCTTGAGTTCGACATCACCGCCGGCCAGACCGTTCTGCTGGGTGGCCCAGGACACATCATTCCACGCCGCGAAATTCTCCAGATGGATCCAGGTCAGCCAGGTCGAGGTATAGCCGCATGAGGCGGCGCCGCTCGTCTTGATCTTCTTGGCAGCTTCCCACACCTCGTTCCAGGTCTTGGGCGGGCTGTTCACGTCGAGGCCCGCTTTCTGGAAGATGTCCTTGTTGTAATAGAGGATCGGCGAGGAGGAGTTGTAGGGGAAGGACAGCATGGTGCCGTCCGGCTTCGAATAATAGCCGACGATGCCGGGCAGATACTGGCTCTTGTCGAAGGTCAACCCGGCACCGGTCATCACCTCGGCCACCGGCTTGATCGCACCCTCGGCCGCCATCATCACGCCGGTGCCGACATCGAACACCTGGAGAATATCGGGCGCCTGTCCGGCGCGGAAGGCGGCGATGCCGGCATTCAGCGTCTCGGGATAGGTGCCCTTGAACACCGGAACCAGCTCATAGTCGCTCTGACTGGCGTTGAAATCCTTTGAGATCTTGTCGACGACCTCGGCGTTGGCGCCGGTCATGGCGTGCCACCAGCTGATCTGCGTGACGGCGAAGGCGGAGGTGGTGGAAAGCAGGGTCATGGTGGCGGCGACACCGGCCGCGAAGCCGAAGAACTTCATGTTTCATCTCCCGTTTTGTCATTGGCGAAAGGGCACTCTCGCAAAGGCAATATGTGCCGCTCGTGACAATTGGACAACGGTTTTGTTGCGGATCGATGAACTCGATCTCGGCCTCAAAATGGTGCACGTTTCGAAATGAGAGCTGATGGAAAGCAATTTGCCAAGCCGGCTTACGGATCGAACAAGGCGACCGAGATCGGCACGATCGCCGGCGCCTAAAGCGCGTCGCGTTTGAATGGATTCCTGCGACGCGCTTTAGGTTCTTGTTTTGATGCATGTCGTTATCGCAAAACCGCTGCGCACCTTTGCGCGACATGCATTAGTCCGACTTGCCGAGCGCCGTCTCGACCAGCCGCTTGGCGTCCGGGCTCGACCATTCGGCCGGGCCGTTCATGTGAGCGATCAGGCAGCCTTCACCGTCGATCAGCATGGTCACCGGCAGGCCGAGCGCCAGGCCGCGTGTCTTGAGATCGTTGAACAGCGCCATCGTCGAATCGCGGTAGTAGCCGAGCGCCTCGACGCCGGTTTCCTCGAGGAACTTTTTTGGCTTGGTGTCGTCGCCGGCATCGACATTGACCGCGACGACCTCGAAGGCGTCGCTGCCCATTTCTTTCTGCAGCGCGTCGAGCGCCGGCATTTCGGCGCGGCACGGCGCGCACCATGTCGCCCACAGATTGAGCAGCACCGTCTTGCCGGCATGGTCGGCGAGCGTCATCGGCTTGCCGCCAGGGTCGTTGAAGGCAAGGCTTTTCAGCGATTGCGGCGGATCGGCCGGCAAGAGTGCGGCAACCTGCCCGGTAGCAGCCGCCGCGACCGTCTTGGCGCGGTCAGCCTTGGCGGCGCAGGCGGCATCGTCCTTGCTGTCGTCAACTGCGACTTGAGCGGGGGCGTTGTTGCCAGAACCGCTCTCGCTGACATATACCGCGACCGCGCCGGCCAGCACGCCCGCCACCAAAGCGGCGAGGATGAGGCGCGGGGCCGGAAAAAATCGATTGCCGTCTGCCATTTTTTAAAAACTGCTCCGGAGCACGGGTTATAGCGATGAGCGACAAGAAGGCCAGCAACCAGATGTGGGGCGGACGTTTTGCCTCGGGTCCGGCCGCGATCATGGAAGCCATCAACGCGTCGATCTCGTTCGACCGCAAGCTCTATGCGCAGGATATCAGAGGCTCGATCGCCCATAGCGAGATGCTGGCGCAAACGGGCATTATTTCGGCGGCCGATCAAGAAAAAATCGCTCACGGGCTGAACACGATCCTGGCAGAGATCGAAGCCGGCACGTTCGAGTTCTCGACCAGGCTGGAAGACATCCACATGAATGTCGAGGCTCGCCTTGCCGAGCTGATCGGGCCGGCCGCCGGCCGCCTGCACACCGCCCGTTCGCGCAACGACCAGGTGGCGGTCGACCTCAGGCTGTGGGTCAAGGACGAATGCTTTCGCGTCGCCGAGGCGCTGAAGGGCCTGATCACGGCGTTCCTGGAACGGGCCGAGGAGCATGCGGCAACGGTGATGCCTGGCTTCACCCACATGCAGGCGGCGCAGCCGGTGACCTTCGGCCACCACTGCATGGCCTATGTCGAGATGTTTTCGCGCGACCTGTCGCGCGTTCGCGATGCCATCGAACGGATGGACGAAAGCCCGCTCGGTGCGGCCGCCCTTGCCGGCACCAGCTTTCCGATCGATCGGCACCAGACGGCCAAGGCGCTCGGCTTCCGCGAGCCGATGCGCAATTCCCTGGACAGCGTTTCGGACCGCGATTTCGCGCTGGAGTTTTTGGGGCTGGCGGCGATCTGCGCGACGCATCTGTCGCGGCTGGCCGAAGAGATCATCATCTGGTCGACGCCGCAATTCGGCTTCGTCAGGTTGTCCGACAGTTTCTCCACCGGCTCCTCGATCATGCCGCAGAAGAAGAACCCCGACGCTGCCGAACTGGTGCGCGGCAAGACCGGCCGCGTCACTGGCCATCTGGTCGGCCTGCTGACTGTCATGAAGGGCATGCCGCTGACCTATGGCAAGGACATGCAGGAGGACAAGGAATCCGTGTTCGACGCCGCCGAGACGCTCGACCTGATGCTGGCGGCGATGACCGGCATGGTGCGCGACATGACGGTGAACGCCGCCGCCATGAAGAAGGCCGCCAGGTCAGGCTATTCGACCGCAACCGATCTTGCCGACTGGCTGGTACGCACGCTCGGCCTGCCGTTCCGCGAGGCGCACCATGTCACCGGCCGCGCAGTGGCGCTGGCCGAAGAGAAGAAGATCGGGCTCGACAGGCTGCCGCTGGAAGACTTGCAGTCCATTCACCCCGGGATCACGGCGGACGTGTTCTCCGTGCTTGCCGTGCAGAACTCGGTGAAGAGCCGCACGAGCTTCGGCGGCACCGCGCCGTCGGAAGTGAGGAAGCAGACCCGATACTGGAAAAAGCACATTGCCAAGGCGTGATGCTCGTGCGGCGAATCCGAAATTCGCATCACGTTGGAGCAGCGCGGCGAACGAATTTCGGATTCAAAAGCCGCACGAGTTAATTGATGAATTCTAGTGTGGTTTGGATTTGAAGTTCCCTAACGCGAATGCCATCAATGACAGGAACTTCAAATCCACCACACTAGGTGCAATGCCAGAAAAACTCGGCTAAAAGCGGCGGGCAAAAGTTTCGGACGGATGGATCGATGACCGCAAGCAGGATTTTGGTGACGCTCGCGCTGCTGGCGGCGCTGGCAACCGTAACGGCCTGCGGCAGGAAAGCCGGGCTCGAGACGCCCTATGAGGCGGCCGTGCAGGCGCGCAAGGACGCACAAAAGGCCGAGCAGCCTGTGCCGCCCGAGCCGGAAAAACCGGTCAAGGACAAGAAGTTCATTCTCGACCCGTTGATCTAGAGCCGATGAGATCGGCCGATCTCATCGTGCTCCAACTTCCGGAATCTCTGTTGTGAACCATTTCGACTACCGCGACGGCGTGCTGCATGCCGAGGACGTGGCGATATCTGATATCGCCGCAAGCGTCGGCACACCGTTCTATTGTTATTCGACGGCGACGCTGACCAGGCATTTCCGCGTGTTTGCGCAGGCCTTTGCCGGGCTCGACGCGCTGGTCTGCTATGCCATGAAGGCGAATTCCAACCAGGCGGTGCTGAAGATCCTGGCAAAACTCGGCGCCGGCGCCGACGTGGTTTCGGAAGGCGAACTGCGCCGCGCGCTGGCCGCCGGCATTCCGGCCAACAAGATCCTGTTTTCCGGCGTCGGCAAGACCGCGCGCGAAATGGATTTTGCGCTCTCGGCCGGCATTCTCTGCTTCAACGTCGAATCCGAGCCGGAACTGGACCTGCTGTCGACCCGCGCCACGGCACTGGGCAAGGTGGCGCCGATCTCGCTGCGCATCAACCCGGATGTCGATGCCAAGACCCACAAGAAGATCTCCACCGGCAGGGCCGAGAACAAGTTCGGCATTCCTTGGCAGAAGGCGCGCCAGGTCTATGCCCGCGCGGCTGAACTGCCTGGCATCAAGGTCACCGGTATCGATACCCATATCGGCAGCCAGATCACCGAATTGCAGCCCTTCGACGACGCCTTCGCGCTGCTGGTGGAACTGGTCGGCGTGCTGCGTGCCGACGGGCACGCCATCGAGCATATCGATCTCGGCGGCGGCCTCGGCATTCCCTACCGCGTCGACAACAGCCCGCCTCCGTTGCCGGACGCTTATGCCCAGATCGTCAGGAAGCACGTCGCCAAGCTCGGGCTGAAGGTCATGTTTGAGCCGGGCCGGCTGATCGTCGGCAATGCCGGTGTCCTCGTCTCGCAAGTGATCTTCGTGAAGGAGGGCGACGCCAAGAACTTCCTGGTCGTCGACGCCGCGATGAACGATCTGATCCGGCCGACACTCTATGACGCCTTCCATGACATCAAGCCGGTGGTGCAGCAGCCGGCCGCGGCGCCGCGCATGACGGTCGACGTCGTCGGCCCGGTCTGCGAGACCGGCGATTATCTCGGCCTCGACCGCGAACTGCCGCGGCTGAAGGCCGGCGACCTGATCGCCGTCGCCACCGCCGGCGCCTATGGCGCGGTGCAGGCCGGCACTTACAACACCAGGCCGCTGGTGCCCGAAGTGCTGGTCGACGGCGACCGTTTCCATGTCGTGCGCCCGCGCCAGACCTATGACGAGCTGATCGGGCTGGATTCTCTGCCTGATTGGCTGAGGTAGAGAGCTTGCAGCGTCACAGCCGGAGCTGAAGCTACAGCCGGTGCTGAATCAGCGCCCTGGTCTCGGCGATCCTGCCCTCGTCGCGGCGATAGAACGTCCACTGCTTGATGCGTTTGCTGCGCAGAAGGCCCGCCTGGGTCAGCACCCGCATATGCTCGCTGAGCGTCGCCTGGGTGATGCCAAGCTTTTCGGCGATCAGCAGCGCGCAGACGCCGTCCTCGACCAGATCGCCATCCGCTTGGCGTGGAAAATGCGCGCGCGGGTCCTTCAGCCAATCGAGGATTTGCAGCCTGCGCTCGTTGGCAATCGCCTTGAAGACATCAACCTCTTGCATTTAGCCATTTTGCTAAGTTACTAAGTGATGTCAACCCTCGGGAGCAGACCATGCTGAACGGCAATATGATCACACGCGAACGCATCGCCGCAATGGAGCCGCGCATCCGGCCATTCGTGCGCCACACGCCGGTGCTGCGCGTCGACATGGCCGATTTCGGCCGTCCGCCTCTTGCCGTCGACCTGAAGCTCGAATGCCTGCAGCATTCCGGGTCGTTCAAGGCGCGCGGCGCGTTCACCAATCTTCTCGAACGGCCGGTTCCCGCGGCCGGCGTCGTCGCCGCATCCGGCGGCAATCATGGTGCCGCGGTCGCCTATGCCGCCATGCGGCTCGGCCACAAGGCGACGATCTTTGTTCCCGAAGTGAGCCCGCCGGCCAAGCTGGAACGCATCCGCGGCTACGGCGCCGAGCTGGTCGTCGCTGGCCGCCAGCGAAAGCTTCGCGGAAAAATCCGGTGCGCTGCAGATCCACGCCTTCAACCAGGAAGAAACGCTGATCGGGCAAGGCACGCTCGGCCTCGAGATCGAGGCCGACCGGCCCGAGCTCGACACGCTGCTGGTCGCCGTCGGTGGCGGCGGCTTGATCGGCGGCATCGCCGCCTGGTTTGCCGGCCGCATCAGGATCATCGCCGTCGAGCCCGAGGGTGCGCCGACGCTTCATCGCGCCTTCGAGGCCGGCCGGCCCGTCGACGCCCCGGCGGAAGGCATCGCTGCCGATTCGCTGGCGCCGAAGCGCGTCGGCGAAATGATGTTTCCAATCGCCGAAGCCTTCGTCGAGCGTTCCATACTGGTCAGCGACAACGAGATCATCGCCGCGCAGGCGGCGCTTTGGGACCGGGTGCGAATCATCTCCGAGCCGGGTGGCGCAGCGGCGTTCGCAGCGCTCCTGTCCGGCCGCTACGCGCCGGCTGCGGGCGAGCGTGTCGCCGTGCTGGTCTGCGGTGCAAACGCCAATCCGGCTAAATTCTGACGATAATAGGGTAGTCCTGTTCACGTTTTCGGGAACCGCCTCGCCTTCGCCGTGTTTGTTGATATGCTTCGAGTGACGTGCATCTAAGACTTTGAGTCCTTCGCATCCGATTTTCGGACCGGTGCGATACGTTTGTGAGGTTCGGGTTATCCCGCCCGAACAGGAAGGGCCGATGACGCAACGACCCACCTTCACCAGCGATCGCAGCCTGGCCGGGCGCCTTGCCCTGAGCAGGCTGGCGACGCGGGTCTCGATGACGGTCGAGCGTGGCTGGCCGTTGCTGCTGCCGCTGGTCATCGTCGCCAGCCTGTTCCTCAGCGTCTCGTGGCTCGGCCTCTTCCTTCTGCTGCCCGACACTGCGCGCGTCGGACTCGTGGCAGTGTTCGGCATCGCAGCCGTTGCAGCACTCTATCCCCTGCGTTTCTTCCGGATGCCGACCAGCGCCGAGATCGACCGGCGCATCGAGGCGGCCAACCAGTTGCTGCACAGCCCGGTGCTGGTGCAGACCGACCGGCCGAGCGGCAGGGAAAGCATATTTTCGCAAGCGCTGTGGCGCGAGCACCAGAAACGCATGGCCGAAAAACTCGGCGACCTCGGTGGCGACCTGCCGCGCACCCGGGTGCCGGAGCGCGACCCGTGGGGGCTGCGCGCCGTGGCGGCGCTTTTGTTGGTCACCGCCTTTGCCTTCTCCTTCGGACCGTCGGGCGGCCGCATCGCAGACGGGTTCAGTGCCCACGCGGCGCGCGACGCCGTGCCGCCGCGCATCGACGCCTGGGTGACGCCGCCGGCCTACACCGGCAGGCCGCCGGTCTTCCTCACTTCCCCAGCCCTCGCCAACCCAGCCCTCGCCAACAATGGCAATCAGGCTGCGTCCACCTTCACCGTTCCGGAAGGCAGCGATGTGTCGCTACGCGTCACCGGCGGTTCGGGCGAGGAAACGCTGAGCTACGCCGACGCCGACGGCAACGCCCGCACCATCGAGCCGGCCGGGCAGCAGGCCGACGCGGCCAAGCCGGCGGCGGCAACGCCCTCCACGGCAACGCCCTCCACGGTGCGCCAGTTCACCGGAAAGCTGACGGCCAACGGCACGCTGACGCTGAACTCGGGCAATGACGAACTCGGCAACTGGGCCTTCGCGGTGATCCCTGACAAGCCGCCGCAGATCCGCTTCGTCGGCGAGCCGAAACGCGCCGTCAATGGCTCCTTCGAACTCAACTACCAGATCGACGACGACTATGGCGCAGCCTCCGCCAAGGCGGATTTCGTATTGGCCGACCCGCCGGCGCCGAATGCGCATCCGCTCTATGGCCCGCCCGAAATGCCGCTGACGCTGCCGCGCCGCGGCGCCAAGGGGAATGCCGCCAAGACCACCAAGGACCTGACCGAGCATGTCTGGGCCGGCGGCAACATCGAGCTCAGGCTTGTCGCCACCGACGATGCCGGACATACGGCAACCAGCGAAACCAAGACGCTGGTGATGCCGGAGCGGCCTTTCTCCAACCCGCTGGCGAGGGCCGTGATCGAGCAGCGCCGCGTGCTGGCGCTCGACGCCAACGCCAAGAGCCGCGTGCTCGACCTGATGGACGCGATCACGCTCAGGCCCGAAGACACGTTCGACAACATGGCGCACTACCTCGCCATCATGAGCGCCCGCACCCGGTTGAAGATGGCCGACAACGACGACAAGTTGCGCGACGAGGTCGCCTATCTGTGGGAGATCGCGCTCGGCATCGAGGAAGGCAATCTTTCGGAGGCCGAGAGGCGGCTGCGCCAGGCTCAGCAGGCGCTGCAGGACGCGATCAAGAACGGCGCCAGCGACGAGGAAATCGACAAGGCGATGAAGGAACTGCGCGAGGCGATGAACCAGTTCCTGCAGGAATTCGCCCAGCGTGCGCAGCAGAATCCGAACGCGCCGCAAATGCAGCAGAATGGCCAGGAACTGCGCCAGAGCGACATCGAACGCATGATGGACCAGATCGAAAACCTGGCGAAATCAGGCGATCGCGACAGCGCGCAGCAATTGCTTTCGCAGCTGCAGGACATGATGAACAATCTGCAGGCCGGACGTCAGCAGCAGGGCGGCCAGCAGAACAGCGAAATGCGCCAGCAGATGGACAAGCTCGGCGAGATCATGCGGCGCCAGCAGGAGATGATGAACGAGACCTTCCGCTTGGACCAGATGCAGCGCGGCCAGCAACAGCGCGGGCAGAATCGCGAAGAGCAGCTCGGCGAGAATGGTGAGCAGGGCCAAATGGGCGAACAGGGCGAGCAGCCCGGCCCAGGTGAAGACCGCGATCCGCTCGGCCGGCCGAACCCGATGACGCCGCAGGAATTCGCCGACGCGCTGAAGCGGTTGCAGGAAGGCCAGGGCAAGCTGCAAGGCGACCTCGAGCAGCTGAGAAAAGGCCTCGAAGGCATGGGTCTCGAGCCCAACGAAGGGTTTGGCGAGGCCGGCAAGTCCATGGGCAACGCCGAACAGGCGCTTGGCGACAGCGATGGCGACCAGGCCGTCGGTCACCAGGGCCGCGCGCTGGAAGCGTTGCGCAAGGGCGCCAAGGACATGATGAAGCAATTGCAGGCCATGCAGGGCGACGAGGGCGAAGGCGAGCGGGGCGGCCGCCAGCAGAACGCCGACCGCGATCCGCTCGGCCGGCCGCGCGCCACCGAAGGTCCCGATTTCGGCGATTCGGTGAAGGTGCCGGACGAGATCGATGTGCAGCGCGCCCGCCAGATCCTCGAAGCGATCCGCAAGCGGCTCGGCAACGCGCTCAGCCCCGACATCGAGCGCAGCTATCTGGAGCGGCTGCTGGAGCTGAAGTAAAGCTGCCCTGCTCTAGCGGTCGGTGAACGCCTCTCGAATCGCCTCTTGCATGCCGTCGATGGCCTCGCCGGAGGCGTTCGGATTGCGCCGCAGCACCACGTTCGAGGAATCGATGTCGCCGAACCCATCGGCGGCCGTAAGTTCGCGGCAGGCGGCCGGGATGTTGCTGCGCGAGATCGGCGCAATCGCCAGCCCGGAGGTGACGGCGAGCCGCAGGCCGCCATTGGTGTCGCTGGTATAGGCGACACGATAGGCGAGACCGCGCTGTTCCAGCGACTTGATGGCGAAATCCTTGCACCAGCCGGCACGGTTGTAGAGCGCGATCGGCACCGGCCGCTCCTCATGCATGTGATGCAGCTCCGACGTCACCCATACGGTCGGGTCATGCATCAGCACCTCACCGCCGGAGAGATCCTGCCATTCGAACACCACCGCCAGATCGAGCTCGCCGGCGGCGAGCGCCGCGATCTGCGCACCGGAATGCGCGTAGCGGACGGTAATGTCGACCTGAAGATGGCGCTTGGCAAAGGCGCCGAGCGCGCGCGACAGGATCGCGTGGCCATATTCCTCCGGGATGCCGATGCGCACCGGCCCGCCAAGCGGCGCCGCGACCATCGATGCCGCCGTCTCGTCCAGCAGCGATACGATCCGGCGGGCGTTGACGATGAGTTCGCCGCCGCGGCGCGTCAGCGCCACACCACGCGAGCCGCGCTCGAACAGGCTGTCGCCGACCACATTTTCGAGCTTCTTCATCTGCATCGAAACCGCCGATTGGGTACGGCCGGCCTGCTCCGCTGCCTTGCTGAAATTGCCGGTGTCGGCGACCGCGACGAAGGTGCGCAGCAGATCGCTGTCGAGCGTGGGCTTCATTTGTCCGCCATAAGAAAATATGATTGCTGGCATCATTCCAATTCGTTTGCAACATGTCAAACGGCGGATAATAGTCACCTCACCCATTGGATATGCGGCTGCGAAATCGGCCGCGGACCAATCTAGAGTCCTCACTCGTACCCGCTGCCCGAAACGGTGGCGGGTTCTTTTTGATGCATGTCGTCCAAAAGTGCGCAGCGGTTTTGGGACAGCGACATGCATAACCAAACCAGGCCGGCTCTCGGGCCGCACACGCAAGGAGCCGTTCAACGACATGCAGAACCGGTTCGTTTTCGGCATGGCAAGCCTTTGCCTCGGCGTTCTGGTGTTCTCGCTCCAGGACCCGGTGATCAAGGCCGTATCGAGCACTTATCCGGTGACCGAGGTGATGGCGATCCGCTCGATCGTCGCCCTGCCCATTCTTCTCGTGCTTGTTCATGCCGATGTCGGGCTCAGCGCGATCTTTTCGAAGCGGTTTCGCATGCTGACGATGCGCGCCTTCATCCTGTTCACCTCTTACACGGTCTACTACCTGGCGATCGCCGCCCTGCCGCTTGCCGACGCGGTGGCGCTCTATTTCATGGCGCCGCTGTTCATCATGGCGCTTGCCGGCCCTTATCTCGGCGAACGGGTGGCGTGGCAGACACTGGTCACCGTCATGGTCGGAATGCTGGGCGTGCTGGTGATGCTGCGGCCCGGTGCCGGGCTGTTCGACTGGGCGGCGCTGCTGTCGCTGGCCTCGGCGGTTCTGTACGGTTTTTCGCAGTTGATGGCCCGCAAGATCGGTGACACCGAATCATCCACGGTCATGGCGTTCTATCAAAACGGCGTCTATCTCCTGGGCGCTGCAGCGGTGGCCGGGCTGTTCTGGCTGGCAGGAATAGCTCACCCCACGCATCCGAGCCTCGAATTCCTGGTCAGGCCATGGATCTGGCCGACGCCGATCGATTTTCTGACGATGGCCGCCTGCGGCTTCGTCGCTTCGGCCGGGATGATCCTGTTGTCGCAAGCCTACCGGCTGGCGCCCGCCAACAGCGTCGCCACCTTCGAATACACCGGCATCATCTGGTCGCCGCTGTGGGGTTTCCTGTTCTTTGCCGAAGTGCCGCGATCGACCACCGTCGTCGGCGCCGTCCTCATCATCGGCGCCGGTCTGTTCGCGCTCCATGCCAGCCGGCGCCGGAGCAGCGGGCCGGCAATCGCGGCGACCTGCGATCCCGCCTGACCGCGATTAGGCTTGGATTCTAATGCATGTCGCCCAAAAGTGCGCAGCGGTTTGGGACGACGACATGCATAAAAACAAGAACTTAAAGCGTCGCATGAATCCCTTCAGACGCGACGCGCTTTAGGCAAAACAGGCGAGCGCCTGTTCGACACGCGCGCGGATTTCGGCCAGCGTGAACGGCTTCTGCACGACATCCACAATGACGCCGTTCAATTCCTCGGCGCGTTCGCGCTGGTCGGCATAGCCGGTCATCAGCAAGATCTTCATCGCCGGGAAAAGCGACGCCGCCGCCTTGGCCATTTGGATGCCGTCCATCTCCGGCATGCGGATATCGGAGACGATAAGGTCGTAGCCGCCACGTGCTGCGCGGATCAGGGCAAGCCCTTGCGCGCCGTCGGCGGCGATGTCGATCATATGCCCGGCGCGTTCGAGCGCGCGGGCGGCGAGGGTGCGGACGGATTCATCGTCCTCGACGATCAGGAGCTTTGCCATAGCGGAATGTTGCCGTGGAAAAGTTGACTTTTTCTGAACCGCAACCGCAGTCAGGGAGAAAATCCGGAGCGCGCCGCATCGAAGAATTGCATACAGCGATTTCAAGCCCAGCGCACGGATCGAGCACCAAGGTGTGTTGAGATTCAGGTCAGGCCGAGTCGAAAACAGGGGCTTCCGAGAACCGGAGCGGAGCGTACTTTTGGTACGTGAGCCCGCGCATGATTTCGAAATCGAATTTGATTTCGGAAAGGTCATGCGCAAAATCAGAGTTCTACAGCGTCCTTTGCGCGCCCAAGAAGGCGCGCGGCGCTGTAGTAAGCGCAGGAAGCCGCTGTTTGCAGGCTGGCCTCACCTGAATATCAGCACACCCTAGGCGTCGCCCTTGACGACGCCTACAAACGGCAGTTCGCGAAAGGCGTGGGCGACATCCATGCCGTAGCCGACGACGAAATAGTCGGGGCAGTCGAAGCCGACATAGTCGGCGATGAGCGCGGTCTGGCGCCGCATGCGCTTGTCGAGCAGCACGGCGATGGCGCAGCTTTTGGCGCCACGCGACAGCATCAGGTCGCGGGTGAAGGACAGCGTCTTGCCGGATTCGAGGATGTCGTCGATCAACAGCACGTCGCGGCCGGCGACCTCATTGTCGATGTCGCGCAGCACCCTAACCTCGCCGCTGGTGGTGCCGGCGCCGTAGCTGGAGATGAAGATGAATTCGACCTCGGGCGACAGGCCGACATCGTGCATGGCGCGGATGAGATCGGCAGCGAAAATGAACGATCCTTTCAGCACCGAAATCACCAGAAGGTCCTGATAGTCGTGTCCGGCAATCTCCTTGGCGAGCTCCAAATTGCGGCGGGCAATCGCCGACGCCGAAAACAGAACCTCGATATCCTTGCCGCGCACGACTGGCATTGGCAGCCTTCCAGAAATGATCGCCCTAGTTGGCGAAGGTGACCGAGACGGTCCTGACCCCATTTCTAGGCATGTCGAGCCGGCTCGAAAAGCCAAATCTTGCGCCGGGCGCCAGCAAACGGTTGAATGTCTCCAGCGTATAGCGGGTTGTGCGCCTGTCATTGCCGGTGACCCGGATTTCCAGCGGCGGCAACGGCGACGGACTGGCGCCGTCATTCGCGGCCTCGCCACCGACGAACAGGACAGGTTTCGGCCCGGACGCATCGATACGCGACGTAACGCCTGAAATGGTGAGTGCAGCGCCCGCTTCCTGTGCCGCAAGAAGAAGCGGCGCCTGGCGCACCAGCGCGTGCCCGCCCGAGACCCAGAAGGCTGCAAACACGGCACTGAGGCCGGCGATCCAGAAGATCGGGCCGCCGCGCGCCCGCAGCCGTTCCATCGCGGCTTTCGGCTTGCGCAGCATGTCCATGCCTTCGAGCGATGGCGTGGCGATCACGCGCGAAAGCGGCGGTGAAGGGTCCATGCTGGCGGTGCGGCGCGGCAGCACCTCGTAGTCGGCATCGACGATGTCGTCGGCCGGATCACGCATGATGCGTTCCGGCGCGGCCGTGTCGGCCATGATTTCGCCGGAAACCGGGCGCGCGGTTCGATCCTCAGCCATCATGGCCCCAGCACTACGGAACTTGTTCGCTCTTCGTTTCTTTTGCGTAAACGGAAATGGTTAACGCTTCCCCATCGGTACCCCTGTGACGCGCCCAAAAAACCTCAGAATTAACCGCCGGTTAACCATGCCGGCCGATGGTCTTTTCTCAGAGAAGGCTGGCTCGTCGCCGCCGCAAGTTTCAGGTCGTCGAACGTGATCCGCTTCGAAAATGTCGGCCTCCGCTATGGCATGGGTCCGGAAATCCTCCGCGACATTTCCTTGCACATACCGGAGCGCTCCTTCCAGTTCCTGAGCGGCCCTTCGGGCGCCGGCAAGACGACGCTGCTGCGGCTTTTGTTCATGTCGCTCAAGCCGACGCGCGGACTGATCACCATCTTCGGCAAGGACCGCTCGCGCATCTCGCGCACCGAGCTGCCGCATCTGCGGCGGCGCATCGGCGTCGTGTTCCAGGACTTTCGCCTGCTCGACCACATGACGACCTACGAGAACGTGGCCTTACCGCTGCGCGTCCGCGGTCGCGAGGAGGCGAGCTACCGCACCGACGTGACCGAGCTCTTGAAATGGGTCGGCCTTGGCGAGCGTATGCATGTGCTGCCGCCGGTGCTGTCGGGTGGCGAGAAACAGCGTGCCGCAATTGCCAGGGCGCTGATCGAGCAGCCCGAGATCCTGCTTGCCGACGAGCCGACCGGCAATGTCGATCCGCCGCTGGCGCGGCGCCTGTTGCGGCTGTTCATCGAACTCAACCGACTGGGCACCGCGGTGGTGATCGCAACCCACGACCTCGGCCTGATGGAACAGGTCGACGCACGGCGCATGATCCTGGCCGGCGGAAGGCTGGATATCTATGACTGACCATTCCGTTCAGCATGTCGAAGACCAGCACGCCGGGAAGGCTGCGACGACGCAGCGCGTTCAGCGCAAGATGGCGCCGATCGTGCCGGCGCAGAACATCGCCGGCCGGGCTCTGGTCCTGGTCATCGCCATCATGACGTTCCTCTCCTGCCTGACCTTCGGCGCGGTGACGCTGGTGCGCGACACCGCCTCGGTCTGGGAGAACCAGATCTCACGCGAGGCGACGATCCAGATCAAGCCGGTAGACGGCCTCGACATGGAGGCAGCACTTGCCCAGGCCTCGCAGATCGCTGGCGAATTTCCTGGCGTGAAGAGCGCCAGGATCGTCGACCGCGATGCCACGGCGCGGCTACTGGAGCCGTGGCTCGGCTCGGGTCTCAACATCGACGACCTGCCGGTGCCGCGTCTGATCATCGTCACCATAGACGAGAACAACCCGCCCGACTTCGCCGCAATGCGCGCCGCGATCACGCCGAAACTGCCCAGTGCAGCGCTTGACGACCATCGCACCTGGGTCGACCGGCTGGTGGCTATGGCCCGCACCACGGTGACCATCGGCATCGCCGTGCTGGCGCTGATGCTGTCGGCAACCGTGCTGACCGTGGTGTTCGCGACGCGCGGCGCCATGGCCGGCAACGGCCACATCATCGAGGTGCTGCATTTCGTCGGCGCCGAAGCGCGCTTCATCGCGCGCGAATTCCGCCACCACTTTCTGGTCACCGGCATGAAGGGTGCAGCCGCCGGGGGTGCGGCGGCGGTGCTCGTCTTCATCGTCTTCTCATGGTGGTCGTCGCGCAACATGGCAACGCCTGAGGCAGATCAGGCGACCGCCTTATTCGGCAATTTCGCCATCGGTTCGGCAGGCTATCTCGGCGTTGTCCTCATGGTGCTGGTCATCGGTGCGCTGACGGCGGCAACCTCCCATGCCACCGTCGTCACCTATCTCAGCGACATCGATGTCCGCCAACCGGACGCGGGGTGATCACGAATAGAGAATTAACGTAACGTAATGTGTGCTTTTTCACCTACTAAACGCCGCATTTCGGGGTTAACGATAAAGATGATGGACGCGCGCGACTCGACCGGAATGGCTGGACAGTTGCCCTTGGTGATTACGCGTTCCCGCGAGCGCGCCAAGCCTAGCCGATTGGCAGGCGCGTTGCGCATCTCCGCGTTCTTTCTGCTCGTGCTGGCAACGCTGTTTGCCGGCGGCTTCGGCTGGTTCGCCAACACCGTCAGCCGTCTCGCGACGCCTACCAATCCGGCAAAAGCCGATGCCATCATCGTGCTGACCGGCGGCCATTCACGTCTCGACGCCGCCATGGGTCTGCTGGCATCCGGCAAGGGCGAGCGGCTACTGATCAGCGGCGTGCATCCTTCCGCCAGCCGCCGCCAGCTTCAGGTCGCGACCCGCGGCGACAAGAAATTGTTTTCCTGCTGCGTCGATATCGACCGCGCCGCGCTCGATACGATCGGCAATGCCGAGGAAAGTGCCAAGTGGGTGGAAGACCACGCCTATGGCACCGTGATCCTTGTCACCAACAACTATCACATGCCGCGCAGCCTGCTGGAAATGGGCCGGCTGCTGCACAAGGCCAAGCTCGAGCCCTATCCAGTGGTCAACAGCAATCTCGGCAATGGCGGCTGGCTGACCAAGCCGAGGGCGCTGCGCGTGCTGTTCACCGAATACAACAAATATCTGCTGGCGCTGGCGCGCGGCATCGTGCCGGTAAAGCCAACGCCAACCGGCGTCGCGCTGGCCGAGGCTGCTGCGCCGAACTGAGCCGATCTGGAAGCGGCAGCGGCATCATTCCTTGACCGTGGCGCTTGAGGCGTCACGCAGACGCGCGTTCTCCTGTTCGAGCCATTCGATACGCTTTTCCCTCTCGGCCAGCGCCGCCGCCACATCGGCCGCTTCGAAACGCTGTGGTATGTGCTGCGGGCAATTGGAATCCCAAGCCGAAACCGTGAACAGGATGATTTGCTCGGGGCGCGCCTTGTAGCCTTCCGGCATCAGCTTCGCCATCAGTTCGGCATCGTCCTCGACGACACGCGCGCTGCCCCAGATCTTGATGCGCTGCCGGTGCGCATAGTCGATCAGGAACAGGAATGCGCGGGGGTTGTCGTCCAGATTGCCCTGGGTGATGAATTGCCTGTTGCCGGAGAAATCCGTGAAGCCGATCGTCCGCTCGTCGAGCACCTTGAGGAAGCCGGCCGGCCCGCCGCGATGCTGGATATAAGGCTGGCCCTCACCATTGGCCGTCGACAGGAAGACGCTGGTCTGCGCCTCGATAAAGGCGGCGAGATCGGGCGTGATATCGGCTTGCCAGCCGCCACGCTCCTCGACACGCGCATAGGCATCACGTGAGCCTTTGCGGACCTGGATCGCCTTGACGGTTGGCGTAAAGGCGACATCGCTGGTGAAGACGTGAGCATTCATGGAAAGCCTCCTTCAAAGGCCGAGTTCCGTCAGAGAGGGATGGTCGTCCGGCCGGCGGCCAAGCGGCCAATGATATTTGCGGTCGGCCTCGAGGATCGGCAGATCGTTGATGCTGGCGATGCGCAAGCGCATCAATCCAAGCTCATCGAACTCCCAGTTTTCGTTGCCGTAGCTGCGAAACCACGAGCCGCTGTCGTCGTGCCATTCATAAGCGAAACGCACGGCGATACGGTTGTCGCGGAACGCCCAGACCTCCTTGATGAGCCGGTAGTCGCGTTCGCGATCCCATTTGCGTGTGAGGAAGGTCTGGATGGCGTCGCGCCCTTGCAGGAACTCGGCCCGGTTGCGCCAGCGGCTGTCGATTGTGTAGGCAAGCGCGACCCGTGCCGGATCACGGGAGTTCCAGGCATCCTCCGCCATGCGTGCCTTTTGTGCGGCGGTCTCGGCGGTGAATGGCGGTAGCGGTGGGCGGCTTTCAGACATGGGAACTCCTTGCGATGGGCTAGAGCGGCGGACTTTCAAGTCGAACCGTACCGCCGCTCTATCTCTTTTGTTTGAGCATCGGATTTTCCAAAAAGCCGACACAGTGGTCGCTGAATTCAGACTGCCTTGCGGGCAGAAACGACAGGAAAGTCGATCTCCGTCCTGGCAACCTCATTGACATAGTTGGTCCAGACATTGAGAGCGACATGCTGGACGATCTCGATGATCTGCGCATCGTCGTAGCCTGCGAGCCTGACGGCGCTGAGATCCTCGTCACCGATATGGCCGCGGTCGCGCGCAATCTTGGCGGCGAAACGCACCGCTGCGGCGGCCTTGGGATCGTTGGACCCGCCGCCGCGATTGGCGACCATCTCGGCATCGTCAAGCTTGGCGAGGTTCTTGCCGAGATAGGTGTGGGCGGAAAGGCAGTAGCTGCAGCCATTGATCTCGGCGACCGCCAGAGCGATGCGCTCGCGCGTCGGCGCGGGCAGGCGGCCTTTGGCAAGCGCTCCGGACAGGCTGAGATAGCCTTCAAGCGCAGCCGGGCTATTGGAAACAAGCCTGAAGAGGTTTGGCACGACGCCGAGTTGCTTCTCGACGGCATGTAACATCGGCTGCGACGCAGCAGGCGCGGCCTCTATGGACGCGGGCGTAGGGATACGGGGCATCGGCATTCCTTCTCATTGATCAGCTTCGCCGCCAAAACATGGCCCCTTCCATCATTCGGATGTAGCTGTCATATTTGCAATTGATCCTTCCAATTTCCGGGAGAAGTATGGATCGCCTCGAGGCCATGTCGCTTTTCGTCGCCGCGGTGGAGGCCGGCAGCCTTTCGGCCGCCGGACGCCGTTTTAGCATCCCGCTTGCAACGGTCAGCCGCAAGGTCTCCGACTTGGAGCGGCATCTGAAGACGCGTCTCCTGAACCGCTCGACGCGGCAGCTGACGCTGACCGACGCGGGTCACGCCTACCTCGCTGCCTGCCATCGTATTCTCGACGAGGTCGGCGAGGCCGAGCGTGCCGCCGCCGGCGAATACAGCGCCCCGACGGGCGATCTGATCATCACCGCGCCGATCGTCTTTGGCCGCCTGCATGTGCTACCGGTCGTCACCGGCTTCCTTGCCGCCTACCCCGACGTGGCTATCCGCCTGATGCTCGCCGACCGGATAACCCAGTTGACCGAGGAGCACATCGATCTCGCCGTCCGCATCGGCGAGCTTCCCGACTCGAGCCTGGTGGCCACCCGCATCGGCTCGATCCGGCGCGTTGTTTGCGCGAGCCCGGCCTATCTGGCCGAGCACGGCATGCCAAAGACGCCGAAAGACCTCGCGGCACACAGCTGCGTCACCTTCGAAGGGCTCACCGCTCCTGCCGCATGGACTTTTTCCACCGGCAAGAGCGACCTCACTGTTCCGATCCGCTCACGGCTTCGGGTCAACACCGCGGAAGCGGCGATCGATGCCGCGATTGCCGGCGCCGGGATGACGAGGGTGCTTTCCTACCAGATCACTGCTGCGGTGCGGTCCGGCACGCTCCGCACCGTGCTGGAGGCATTCGAGCCGCAGCCATGGTCGGTCAGTCTCGTGCATGCCGGCCAGGGTCTACTGCCGGTGAAACTGCGCGCGTTCCTCGATTTCGCCGCCCCACGCCTGAAGAAGCGGCTGGTGCAAGCGACGTGGCAGGCCTGACGAACGGATAGCGGGTTCATCAAGTCGGATCGATCTCGCATCGTTTCCTTTTTGCTCGCGCTTGGTGTAACCAACGCACACCTCCTCACCGGGCACTTCCCACATGCTCCTTATTCGCTCGCTGGCGTTCAACCTCGTCTTCTACGTCAATCTGATCGTCCAGATGGTCCTCTGGACCCCGTACTATTTTCTGTCGCCGCGCCACCGCGCCTGGTTTGTGCCGAAATTCTGGTCGCGCACCAGCATGTGGCTCTATGACAAGATCGCCGGCACCAAAAGCGAGATCACCGGCCAGGAAAACCTGCCCGAGGGTTCCTTCATCCTGGCGCCGAAGCACCAATCCTTCTGGGACGCGATCGCCTTCTTCCCCCTCCTGCAAGATCCGATCTACATCCTGAAGCGGGAACTGACCTGGATCCCGTTCTTCGGCTGGTACATTTTGAAAATGCGGATGATCCCGGTCGACCGCGGCAGCCGCTCGAAGGCGCTGAAAGCGGTGGTCGCCGCGACTAGGCAGGAGCTGGCGCGCAATCCCCGCCAGCTGATCATCTATCCCGAGGGCACGCGCCGGGCGCCGGGCGACGAGCCGGCCTATAAATACGGCATCGTCGAGCTCTATACCCAGCTTGGCATTCCCGTGGTGCCGGTCGCCCATGTTGCCGGCCTCTACTGGCCGCGCCGGAAATTCCTGCGCTATCCCGGCACGATCAAGGCGCGCTTCCTGCCGCCGATCCCGGCGGGGTTGGGCAAGGAGGAATTCATGGAACGGCTGGTCGGCGAGACGGAAGCCGCCTGTGACCAGCTGCTCATCGAGGCGTCCCAGGCGCCAAACCCGCCGCCAATGCCGCCGACGGCGGTAAAGCGGCTGAGGGAACTTGGCTCCGATACCCCGGCCTGAACCATCTGCTTGGTCGGCAGTATCCCCTAGGGAATCACAGCCAGCGCCGTTGTCAAAACCAGTGTCGCCGCGAACGTCAGATTGATGATCCGCGAGGCCAGCGGTTTGCGCAGGAAGCGCGCAAACGCTGCTCCGGCGAGAAGCCACAGGACATGGATGGCGACGATCATCGAAGCGAGGACCGCCAGCTTGAGCCCTGCATCGAGCTCACCGGCGGACGACGTGCCGGCAAATACGGCGGCAATCGCCACATAGGCTTTCGGGTTGGCGACGGCCAGAAGAAACCCGCCGAGGAATGTGGGACGTGCCGCCCCGCCGGTACGCGCTGCCAGAGGCGGAGCCGTTGCTATCTTGAAGGCGAGGTAGAGGATGTAGGCTGCGGATGCCAGCGCCAGGAGCGGTGTAAGCTTCGGCACAGAGGCAAGGATGGCCGTAATGCCCGTCGCCACGACCAAAAGCACGGCGACCGTCCCAAGAATGATGCCCGAGGCGTAGCGGAGCGAATCGCGCAGACCGAAGGCGGCGCCAACGGCGGTGACGCTTATCGTCGCCGGCCCCGGACTACCCATCACGACCGCCGATGCCAGCACAAGTGCGAGCAATTGCTGCCATAGTTCCGGATGGGAAAAGACCAGTTCGGACATCTGTATACCAGTATCCAGGCGCGATGCGGGCAATGGTATGGCAGGACAGACCAGGGCGTCTTGAACGATCGTGCAGGGAGCCTTCCGGCGCAGGCCGCGCACGGTCCTTGGCTGCTGTTGATCAAGCCGCCGCTTCGCGCTGGCGTCTATGCGCTCGCGCTGTCGAGCTCAGCGATATCGTCCGGACTGAGCTTCAATGATGCGGCGCGGGCGAGGCTATCGACCTGGTCCAGCGTCGTGGCGCTGGCGATCGGCGCCGTTACGCCGGGCCGCGCGATCACCCAGGCGAGCGCCACTTCCGCCTGCTTGGCCGCGTGACGCGTCGACACGGCGTCGAGTGCTGCCAGGATGCGCATGCCGCGCCCGTTGAGATAGCCCTTCACGCCGTCGCCACGCGCGCTTTTGCCGAGATCGGCTTCGCTGCGGTATTTGCCGCTCAAAAACCCTTTGGCGAGGCTGAAATAGCTGATGACGCCGATATCCTCGGCCATGCACAGATCGCGCAGCGGCCCATCGAAGGAGGCGCGATCATAGAGATTGTATTCCGGCTGCAGCACCGCATAGCGCGGCAGGCCCCGCAGGCTTGCCACGTCGAGCGCGGCGCGCAACTGGCCGCCGTCGAGATTGGAAGCGCCGACATGGCGGATCTTGCCCTTGGCGAGCAGTTTTTGGTAGGCGCCGAGCGTTTCCTCGTAGGGGGTGGTCGAGTCCGGCCAGTGCGACAGATAGAGATCGACGACATCGGTCTGTAGCCGCTGCAGCGACGCATCGATGGCCTTTTCGATATAGGCGGCGGAGAGATCTTTCCTGCCCTGCCCCATATCCGACCCGACCTTGGTGATCACCACGACCTTGTCGCGATTGCCGCGGCTCTTCATCCATTTGCCGATGATGGTTTCGGATTCGCCGCCCTTGTTGCCGGGAACCCAGCGCGAGTAGGAATCGGCGGTGTCGATGGCGTTGAGACCGGCGCCGACGAAGCGGTCGAGCAGGTCGAAAGAGGTTTTCTCGTCGGCGGTCCAGCCGAAGACGTTGCCGCCCAGAACCAGCGGCGCGATGGACAGGTCGGTTTGACCGAGACGACGTTTCTGCAAGACTGATCTCCGTGGGGAATGGAAAGGAGCGGGCGAAAAGCCCTCGCTTACCTAGGTCTCACCGCGCCGAGGTCAAAGGCCTGGCCATTCTTTCCGACGGACCACTGCTTCACAAGGGCGCGATCCGGGGGCGCGATCCGCCGCGTTCGAGGTTCCAGCCGATGTCTACTGGCTCTGGCGCCGGTATTCACCAGGCGGCAGTCCGACCACGCGGTTGAAAAGTCGGCTGAATGAGGCCGTGTCCCGGTATCCGACCTGGTAACATATTTCCGAAATACCGAGTTTGGTGCTTTCAAGAAGTGTTTTCGCGGCCTCAAGGCGCCGGTCTTGGATCCATCGGCCGGGAGTGGTATGCAATTCATCGGAAAACCGGCGCGCAAGCGTTCGCGGCGACAGACCGAGTTGCGCACCAAGGAAGGCAAGGTCGAGCGCTCCGAGCTGTTTTCTGGACAAAGTTTCGAGCCGGCCGCGGAACGGCTCTTGCGAAGGCAGCAGATCGGTAAGCGGAAACTCGTAGGGTGTCTGGATCTGCCGCGACGGCGGCAGCACCAGCAATTTGCGAACCAGGCGCTCCTCCCTGGCGAAGCCAAGATCCCGCAGAAGCGCCTTGCCGAGCTCCAGGCCTGAAAAACCGCCGCCGCAAGTGTAGATCCGTCCGTCCCCGATCAGCACACGTGAAGCGTCCCAACGCACCTTCGGAAAGCGACGCTGGGCATCGGTCTTCAGCCACCAGGAGATCGTCGCGCGCTTTCGGTCGAGAAGACCGGCGTCTGCCAGGAAGTAACCGGCCCCGCAATGCGCGGCGATGATGGCGCCGTCTCGTTGCGCACTTGCGATAAGCGGCGCGGCGTGGCGGCTCTCTTCCTCCAGCGCGGCAACAAGCTCCGGGATTTGCATACCGGGCATGGCCAGCAGGACCAGCAGGTCCATACGCTGCGAGGGTTCGCGTCGGGTGTGAAAGGAAATGCCAGGCGTCGTCGTGGCGTCGGCCTGCCGTGCCACGAATTCGAAGGAAATCGCCGGCGCGCCGCGAATGGTATTCACCAACTCGAACATTTCGACAAGCGTCGCGGCGACGGCCGAATAGAAGGTCGACGGCAGCCAGATCACGGCGTGGACGGGACGACTGTCCAAGATGGCTCCTTTGAACAACTATGGCAAGTTTAGCACATAGATTGTCAAATCTGCCAATTCCGATTTTTGCCAGCGGCCTTAGGTTCCGCGACGCCGATGCAAACACCGGTGCCTGCGATCTGGCCGCGTCCAGATTGCATGGCCAGATCGCCCGTTATTGGAGACCACCATGAAAGCAGTTGTATTCGACGCAATCGGCTCGCCGCAGGACGTGCTCTATCTCGGCGACGTGCCCATGCCGCGAATCGGCGACGGTGAGGTGCTGCTCAGGATGGTCTCCGCCTCGATCAACCCTGGCGACTTTCTGTTCATCCAGAACCTCTATCCCGAACCGAAGAAGCCGCATTTCCCCCACCAGATCGCCGGAAATCATGGCGCCGGTATCGTTGAGGCCGTGGGTGCGAACGTCGCCTTGAAACCGGGCACGCTTGTCGCATTCAGCTACTACAACAGCTGGGCAGAATATGCGGCCGTCCCGGTCGCTTGGCTGATCCCGCTGCCCGCCGGCTATCCGGTCGAACGCGCCGGGCAGATGGTGAACCCCATCACCGCCTGGGACCTGCTGGCGGATTCCCGTGTGCAGCCTGGACAGTGGCTGGCCGTCACGGCCGGCTATTCATCGGTTTCGACGATGGTGATGCAGTTCGCCCAACGGCGCGGCATCAACGTGATTGCGCTCGTGCGACGATCGCGCGACAGGCTGGACCTGAAGCGGCTTGGTGCCACCGCCATCCTCGATCTGTCGGGTTTGAAGGTCGGCATCAGGGAAGCAGTCATGGACATGACCGACGGCGCCAAGCTGAACGGGATCATCGATAATGTCGGCGGACCCGTCACTGGCGAGTTGATCCGCACCCTGGCGATGGGCGGGCAGATGGTTATCAATGGCGGCATGAGCACCGAGCGTTTCGAACTGCACAATTTCGACGTGCTGCTGAGCGGCCTCGAGATCAGGGCAAATATCTACCGCTACTTCTTTTCGCCGCCTGTCGAAGCCGACCGGCCAGTGTTGCGCGAAATTGTCGACATCTTCGGCCAACCCGATTTCCATGTTCCTGTCGGCGGCATCCATCCGCTGGCGGAGTTCGAGCTCGCCGTGACAAACAGCCTGGATCGCGCCGATCTCGGAAAGCAGATTTTCAGGATGTAACCCGGACCATCATCCCGAACCGAAGGGTTGCGACGCAAAAAGTGGGAACCGGTTTTCGAGATCATGGTCAAACAACGAAAGAAGATCACGACCCGATCCGTTTCGCCACCTCTTCCAGCCAGTGGTCGCGGATGCCCAGCGCTTCGAGGTGCTCCAGCGTGCTGAGCACGTAGTCCTCGTTCCTTCCCGACTGGCCGACCGCACCGCGAACGACTGTCGCCGCATCGGCAGCATCGAGCGCGCCGGCATATTGCTCGTGGGCACGATCGACGACATAGGCGACGGCCGAGACCGTCTCGCCCCCATCCGTCTCGCCGTTCGTAGCGTCATTGTCGAGGCGAATGCTAAGCATGCGCTCGCGATAGACATTGGTGACCAACTCGCGCTCGCGCAGATAGGTGATGACCTCGTTGCGCAGATCGCCGGGAACGCGGAAAGCCAACCCGATGCAGGAGCCGCCACGGTCGAGGCCGAGCACCAGGCCGGGCCGTTCGCGCGTGCCACGATGCACGAAGGAGTAGACGCACAGCGAGCGGCGGTAGCCGTGGAGGCGGGCGCGCCGCGTCTCGACATGCGCAAATCCCGGCCGCCAGATCAGCGAACCGTAGCCAAAAACCCAAAAATCGCCCATATCGCCAAGCCTGGTTGCAGCACCGCACTGGAATCGGTTTTTTCAATCCGTCTCCGTCTACCTGATGTTGCCGGAAACGACAGTCCCCTCTGCAACACGCGCTAGCGAGAGCCGCAGCATGACGTCAAGTGACGAGCGTCCGCCGAATTTTCGCCGCCGCCTCTTCTGGCTTGGCGCTTTCATCCTTGTGCTGTTCGGCCTCTACAGCGCCAGCTGGTTCTACCTGGCGGACAAGGTCAAGAGCGAAGCCGACAGAGCGGTGGCCGAGCTCAACGGCAATGGCATCGAGGCGGATTGCGCCAATCTCACGGTCAGCGGCTATCCCTTGAGCTTCGCCATCTCCTGCGACAGCCTGGCTTATCAGGACGACAACAGGAACGTCGCAGCCTCGCTCGGCAGCCTCAACGCCGTCACGCATATCACCCAGATCCTGTCGCCTGGCGCCGACCTGCGGGGGCCGCTCAGGACCTCCGTGCCGGGGATGGCGCCGCTGTGGATCGACTGGGATAATCTGCGAGCGACCGTCAAACTGTCCTGGCCCCTGCCCCGGCGCGTTTCACTGGAGGCCGAGGGCCTGTCAGCCCAAACCGATCCGGCGGATGGCACAGACCCGGTCGAGCTGTTCAGCGCCGGGACAGCGGCCGGACAACTGCGTCCGAACGGCCAGGACATCGACTATTCCGGGAGTTTCACCAATCTCGAAATCGAACCAGGGGCGATCGATGGCCGCGTGCTGCCGCCGCTCGACGGCAGTGGCGACGTGACGCTGAAGAACGGCGTGGCGCTGATCAAGACACAAACAGAGAGCCTGCGCGGCCAGGCGGTGGATATCGGCAGGCTCGATGTGTCGTCGGGGAGCGCGCGCGTCACCGTTTCCGGACCGGTGTCGGTCGATGCCGACGGGCTGATCGACGCCGACCTGATGATCAAGCTCAGCGACCCAAGGGCGGTGGCGGAAATCCTTGGCGAGGCAATCCCGGAGCAGAAGAGCCAGATCAAAACCGGCTTTGCCGGGCTGGCGCTGCTTGGCAACGAACCGTCGATGCCCCTCAAGGTCGTCAAGGGCAAGGCCTCGCTGGGTTTTATCCCGCTGGGCAGGATCAAGCCGGTGGATTAGACCATGATTGCGAACCTCCAGTTCGGAAAAGACCATGGTCAAACAGGAAGATAGATGAACAGCCCGGTGAAGCTCCTGAGCGTTGGCGCGCTGACGCTCGATACCATCCTTCGCGTCGACGCTCTTCCGAGACGCCAAGGCAAGTTCATCGCGTCCGACGGCGTCCAGATCGCCTCGGGCATGGCTTCGAGCGCGGCCTGCGCCGCACGCCGCCTCGGCGCGGACGTATCGCTGTGGGCGAGCGCGGGGGACGACCCCGTCGGCGATCAGCTGGTCGCCGGGATCGGGGCCGAGCGCGTCGATTGCAGCTTTGTCCGGCGCGTCACCGGCGCGCGGTCGGCACTGTCGGCCATCTTGGTCGACACGCATGGCGAGCGCATCATCGTTCCTTTTTATGACAAGCTCGCCCAGGCCGACCCCGAGGCGCTACCCACCCAGGATCTCACCGCATTCGACGCCGTCCTGGTCGACGTGCGCTGGCCGGGCGCAGCAGCTTTGGCCCTGGCGGCGGCGCGCGCAATCGGCCGTCCGGCCATACTGGACGCCGACACCGCGCCACGAGACGTGCTGGAACGGCTGTTTCCGCTGGCCTCGCACATCGTCGCGTCGGAGCCGGCGGCGTTCATCCTCTGCGGCGAGGAGCGAGGCCCGCCAGAGGCCTGTGAAGCGCTGGCCAGACGCACCGATGCGTTTGTCGCGGTGACCGGCGGCGCGGCGGGAAGCTGGTGGTTCGACCGCTCAGTGGGATCCGTGCGCCATGTCGCGGCGCCAAGGATCAAGGCAGTGGATACGCTTGCCGCCGGCGACGTGTTTCACGGCGCCTTTGCCGTCGGGCTGGCGGAGGCGATGCCGATCGAATGGACATTGCGCTTTGCCAGCGCCGCCGCTGCGCTCAAATGCCTGCGCTTCGGCGGCAGGCTGGGCGCGCCGGACAGGGCCAAGACACTGGCGATGATGGCGGCTCACTGGCCGGCCTGAGACAGCGGCGGGCTTTCAAATCGAATCGTACCGCTGCTCTATCTTTTTGTTTGAGCATCGGATTTTCCCAAAACCGGTGCCCCTTTTGGTCCGATGCCCTATCCCTTGGCCGGATGTTCCACCGCCTGCCGGCCAAAGTCCGGTACGTCGATGTCCTGGCCGGCCTCGATGATCGAGCGGCGGACGGCGCGGGTGCGGGTGAACAGGTCGAACAGTTTTTCGCCGTCGCCCCAGCGGATCGCCCGCTGCAGCGAGGCCAGATCTTCCGAGAACCGCGCCAGCATTTCGAGGATGGCATCCTTGTTGTGCAGGCAGACATCCCGCCACATAGTCGGGTCGGACGCGGCCAGGCGAGTGAAGTCGCGAAACCCGGAAGCCGAATATTTGATCACCTCCGACTTGGTCACCGACTCCAGATCGTCGGCGGTGCCGACGATGTTATAGGCGATGATGTGCGGCAGGTGCGAGACGATCGCCAGCGTCATGTCGTGATGCTGGGGATCCATCGTGTCGATGTTGGACCCGCAGCGCCGCCAGAATTCCGAGAGTTTTTCCAATGCGGCCGGATCGGTGCCGGGCAACGGCGTGAAGATGCACCAGCGGTTTTCGAACAGGTCGGCAAAGCCGGCGTCCGGGCCCGATTTTTCGGTGCCGGCCAGCGGATGGCCGGGAATGAAATGCACGCCGGCAGGCACATGCGGCTGCATCTGCGCGATGACCGAGGCCTTGGTCGAGCCGACATCGGTGAGGATCGCGCCCGGCTTCAGCGCCGGTGCGATTTCCTCGGCGACCTCGCCCGAAGAGCCGACCGGCACCGAAACGATGACCAGGTCGGCATCGCGGACCGCCTCTTTCGCATCCATCGCGTAGGAGGAGCCGAGGCCGAGTTCCCTCGCCCGCGCCAGTGTCGCTTCGCTGCGCGTCGAGATGGCGACGTGGCCGGCAAGGCCTTCGCGATGGATTACGCGGGCCAGCGACGAGCCGATCAGGCCGATGCCGACCAGCGCGATCTTTTCGAACATCGGTGATGTCATTGTTTCAGCTTTTCGGGGTTCAGCTTTTCAGAAATGCCGCAAGGGCGGCGACAACGCCGCGATTGGCCTCTTCGGTGCCGATGCTCATGCGCAGTGCATTCGGGAAGCCATAGCCGGAAACGCGCCGCAATATATAGCCGCGCGCACAGAGGTAATCGTCCGCAGCCGCCGCCGAATGTTTTTTGTCCTCGGGAAAGTGGATGAGGACGAAATTGCCGACGCTCGGCGTCACCCGCAGTCCGAGCTTGGTCAACTCCTCGCTCACCCATCGCAGCCAAGTGTCGTTATGAGCCACGCTGCGCTCGACATGGGCGCGGTCGCGGATCGCGGCAATGCCGGCCTCGATCGCCGTCGCGTTGACGTTGAAGGGACCTCGCACGCGGTTGATCGCGTCGATGATATGCATCGGCGCGTACATCCAGCCGATCCGCGCACCGCCGAGGCCGAGCTTGGAGAAGGTGCGGGTCATAACCACGTTTTCCGCGCCAGCCACCAGCTCGACGCCGGCTTCATAATCATTGCGGCGGACATATTCGGCATAGGCTGCATCCAGCACCAGAAGCACGTTTCGAGGCAGGCTGGCATGCAGGCGGCGCACCTCCTGGAACGGCAAATAGGTGCCGGTCGGGTTGTTGGGATTGGCGAGGAAGATGATCCTGGTACGCGGCGTCACCGCAGCGAGGATCGCATCGACGTCGGCGCGCTCATTGGTTTCCTTGACCGACACCGGGACAGCACCTGCCGACTGGATGTAGATCTTGTAGACCATGAAGCCGTGTTCGGTGATCACAGCTTCATGGCCGGGCGCGAGATAGGTCTGCGCAAGCAGGCCGAGAATCTCGTCGGAACCATTGGAACAGACGATGTTCGCCGGGTTGAGGCCATGCACCTCAGCGATCGCCTCCCGCAGGCGCCTGGCGGTGCCGTCGGGATATATGTCGAGTTTGGCCGCGACGTCGCGCGCGGCTTCTATCGCCTTCGGCGAGGGGCCGAGCGGGTTCTCGTTCGACGACAATTTGTGGACCTTGGCAACGCCGGCCGGCGCCGTGCTTTTGCCCGGCACATAGGCTTCGATGTCCATGATCCCCGCGCGGGGCGTTGGACGTGCCTGATCCGATGCCTGGTTCATATTGCAAAAATCCGTCGAGAACGCTTCCACCTAGTGTGGTGGATTTGAAGTTCCTGCCATTTTGGTGGCAACAGCGCTCAGGAACTTCAAATCCAGCACACTAGAATTCATTGGTTGCTAGTGTGGCGAATCCGAAATTCGCCCACTGCGCTGCTCCAACGCGATGCGAATTTCGGATTCGCCACACTAGAAGCCGCAGCGGAAATACAAGCCGTGGCCTGGAATGTCGAGAGGCGGCGATCATGGGTGAGCGACTGGCGTGGGTGAACGACTGGCCGTTGACGCCGAGACGCTCCGGTCCTAGAAGAAAGGCGAAATCCCGTGGTGATTTGGCCGGTCGGCTTGCAGCCACGTTAAACAACTCGCTAAAGGGCCGTTTGCATCCTGTAACCGGCTTTGCGAAGGCGATGTCGGTTTTTTGTTGTCCGTAGCCGGCCGGACAGTCGCATCGACCCGAAAATCGGAATCGACTTTCGGAAAGCGCGATGGGTTAATGTAAGAGGATGCGATGGTCGCGCTGCGCACTAAAAGAACCAACAACGAGGCCGACGAGCCGTCGAGCCCGGTGTTGCGTTTCGGTGCCGACAAGCCGCTCAAGCTCGATGCCGGCACGCTGCTGTCACCGTTCCAGATCGCCTACAAGACTTACGGCACGCTCAACGACGCCCGCTCCAACGCCATCCTCGTCTGCCATGCACTGACCGGCGACCAGCATGTCGCCAGCACCAATCCAGTGACCGGCAAGCCGGGCTGGTGGGAAGTGCTGATCGGCGCCGGCAAGATCATCGACACCAGCCGCTTCTTCGTCATCTGCTCAAACGTCATCGGCGGCTGTCTCGGCTCGACCGGCCCCGCCTCGACCAATCCAGCCACCGGCAAGCCCTACGGGCTCGACCTGCCGATCATCACCATCCGCGACATGGTGCGGGCGCAGTTGATGCTGGTCGACCATTTCGGCATCGAAAAACTGTTCTCGGTGCTCGGCGGCTCGATGGGCGGCATGCAGGTGCTGCAATGGGCGTCGAGCTATCCGGAGCGCGTTTTCTCAGCACTGCCGATCGCCACTGGCGCGCGCCATTCCTCGCAGAACATCGCCTTCCATGAGGTCGGCCGGCAAGCGGTGATGGCCGATCCGGACTGGCATGGCGGCAAGTATTTCGAGCAGGGCAGGCGCCCGGAAAAGGGCCTGGCTGTGGCGCGCATGGCCGCTCACATCACCTATCTGTCGGAAGCGGCCCTGCACCGGAAGTTTGGCCGCAACCTGCAGGACCGTGAAGCGCTCACCTTTGGTTTTGACGCCGACTTCCAGATTGAGAGCTATCTGCGCCATCAGGGCATGACCTTCGTCGACCGCTTCGACGCCAACTCCTATCTCTACATGACCCGGGCGATGGACTATTTCGATCTCGCCGCCGATCATGGCGGCCGGCTGGCCGACGCCTTTGCCGGCACCAGAACCCGTTTCTGCCTGGTCTCCTTCACCAGCGACTGGCTGTTCCCGACCGAGGAGAGCCGCTCGGTCGTTCACGCGTTGAACGCGGCCGGCGCCTCGGTGTCCTTCGTCGAGATCGAGACCGATCGCGGCCACGACGCCTTCCTGCTCGACGAGCCGGAGCTGTTTGCCGCCATCAACGGCTTCATCGCCTCGGCGGCTCGCGCCAGGGGGCTCAGCGCATGATCCTGAAAAGGCGCAGACTTTTCGGATCAAGGTCATGCGCCAAGCAAAAGCCACGATCATGAGTGTCAACCACGCCCAGCGCGTCGACCTCGAAGTCGTCGCCGATCTCATCCCGCCGCAGTCGCGGGTGCTGGACGTCGGCTCCGGTGATGGCCTGCTGCTCGAATTGCTGCAGGCAACGAAGCAGGTCGACGGCCGTGGGATGGAACTGTCGCAGCGCGGCGTCAACGAATGCGTGGCGCGCGGCCTGTCCGTCATCCAGGGCGACGCCGACAAGGACCTCAAATTCTATCCCGACAAGGGTTTTGATTTCGTCGTCCTGTCGCAGACCTTGCAGGCGACCCGCAACCCGAAGCTGGTGCTCGACGAGTTGCTTAGGATCGGCAAGCACGCCATCGTCTCCTTCCCCAATTTCGGCCACTGGCGGGTGCGCCTTTCGCTGTTCGTCGAAGGGCGGATGCCGGTGACCAAGGACCTGCCCTATTCCTGGTACGACACGCCCAACATCCATTTCTGCACCATCCGCGACTTCGTCAATCTCTGCGAAGAGCTCGGCGCAACGGTAGAAAAGGCAACCGCGCTCGACGCCAATGGCCAGAAAATCGGCCTGTCGATGCCTTGGTGGTTCTGGAATTTCTTTGGCCAGCAAGCGGTGTTCCTGCTGAAGCGATAACGGCCGTCGCATATGGCGCGCGGCCGGCAAGAGTCCGGAGACCATCTGCGACTGTTCGCCATTCATCGACCAAGTCTAGCTAGCGATCAAGCTCCGGAAAATACGGATCGGAGAAAAACTGGCGGCCGCGCTCGCCTTGCAAACAGTCGACCGGCGTTGCCGCATCGACCCGGAGTGTCGCGGGAGCGGCCCTGGGACCGGCAACACCGCTGACCTCCAGGACCAGCTTGCGGCGTATGGCGGTCACGAATTCGGAAGCGGCATAGACCGGCAGCACGAAGGAACCTGGCCCGCCGGTAACGCACTCGGCATAGTACCGGTCGAGATGGCTAAAGCTGGGCGACGGGCTGATCAGGATCGGCAGGCCGTTGACGACGATGTCCTTTGCCACCGCGGCGTCGCGTGTCGTGGTGACGGGCATCCCGGTATTGTTGGGGCCATCGCCTGAAATGTCGATGACGCTGCGCGTCGCGTCGAAAGCGGCTCCATCCAAAAGCTTGGCGCCGAAGGCGAGCGCACCGGAAATCGAGGTGCCGCGAAAGCTCCTGAACGGGCGCGCCTCGATCTTGTCGGCGAAAGCGTTAGCGCTCTCAGCATTGTCGATGACCTGCCAGGCAATGACCGCATCGTCGCGGACGGTGCCTGCCCATTCGAAATAGGCCAGCGCAATGCGGCCGGTCACGCCCGAACGCACCGCATTGATGAAGTCGGGGTGGCGCAGCGCCTCGACATAGCCGGCGCGCTGCAGCGCGAATTCCTTTTCGTCCATCGAGTGCGAAATGTCGACCGCCAGCACCAGTTCGACGTCCACTGCAATGGCATCGGCGGGCGCGGCCAGTGGTGCTGCCTGAGCGCAGGCAAGGCAGGCAAGCAGGCTAATGCATGTCGCCCAAAAGTGCGCAGCGGCTTTGGGGTAACGACATGAATAGAAACAGAGGCTTAAAGCGTGTCGCATGAATCTCTTGAATCTCTTCACCGGGACGCACTTTAAGCGCGTCAAGCATGGGTCCAACGCCGCAGACTTCCGAACGATACCGGCAATCTTTCGCTGCGATCACGGCGAAATAAAGCTTGCCGGCGTATGGCCGGCTACGTCTCTTGGTAGGCTGCGGTGACGGCCGGGGGTGGTTCGATCGCGCCGGCCCTGACACGGACTGGCTTGAGAGCCGGTCGCTCGATGTCTTTCACGATCGCCAATGAGCGTGGAAAGAATTCAATGTTCTGCTGGCCTCGGCCGATGTTGAGGATTGCGGCGTCGGCCAGACGCGCCTCCAGCATCGACAGCACCCGCCTCAGCGTCGCGCCGTCGAACGTGTCCAAGGCCTCGTCGATGATCACCCATTTCGGCTGCCGCAAGACCAGCCGGGCAAAGGCAAGCAGGCGCTGCTCGTCATCGCTCAATTCGCGCTCCCACCGCGCCGAGCGGTCGAGCGAGGACGACAGACGCCCGAGACCGACCTCGGCAAGCACCGCCGAGATCTCGGCGTCGCTAACCGCCGCATCGGCGTGGTCGAGCACTTCGCGCAGCGTGCCGAGCGGGAAATAGGGTTTTCGGGGAACGAAGGCGGGCACCTCTCCGGCCGGCATGCCGATCCGCCCGCTTCCCCACGGCCACAGACCGGCAATGGCGCGAAAGAACAGCGTCTTGCCGGCGCGCGGATCTCCGGTGATCATGACGCGCTCGCCGGCGCGGATTTCGATATGGGGCTCGGCGAGCTTCGTACATCCATCCCGCGACGCGACCTCGAGGTTCTCGAATGTCAGCCTGCCATTCGGGTTTTCGCCGATCGTGATGCGTTCTTCGCTATCGTGCAGCACATCCGTTTCAACGAGCGCGATGCGGAAATCGGCGACGCGCATCAGCGTGGCGCGCCAATCGGCGATACCGCCGATATTGTTGATGAACCAGCGCAACGAGGCATGCACCTGGTTGAAGGCGCCGACTGCCATCATCAGCCCGCCGAAGCTGATATCGCCGGCAAAATAGACCGGCGAGGCGACGAGGATCGGCGCGACGACAGTGATCCAGCCATAGGTATCGGTCACCCAGGAAAGATTGATCTGGGCGCTGTAGATGCGCCGCATCGCGCCCAGCACCGTGCCGAGGTCGAGCTCGAGCCGTCGTCTCGCGTCGGCCTCGCCGTGCGCAAGCGCGATGGCATCGACATTCTCGTTGACGCGGACAACCGAGGAGCGCAGCTCCGCTTCACGCGTATAGCGGTCGCTGTTGAAGCGGATGAGCGGCCGTCCGACCAGCCAGCTCAGCCAGGAGGCCGTGCCGGCATAGAGGATCGCGGCCCACACCATGTAGCCCGGAATGGCCAGCGAATAGCCGCCGATATGGAAGACGAAGCCCGAAGACAGCGACCATAGGACGCCGACGAACGAAACAAGCAGAATGAACGACTGCAACAGCCCTATGCCGAGACCGGTGGAAAGATCGGAGAGATGCCCGGCATCCTGCTGCAGGCGCTGGTCAGGGTTGACGCCGATGGCGCCGGCGTTGGCGAGCCGGAAGGCGCGGGCCGGCCGCATCCATTCACCGATCAGATCGAGGGTCAACGCCTCGCGCAGCTTCAGCCGGATCGTCTGGTCGAGCCAGGTCTGGCCGACATTGAGCACCACAAGCCCGCCGGCGATGGCGGCAAAGACCAGAAGCTGGTGCAGGAAGCCCTGCATGTCGCGCCGAGCCAGCGCATCGTAGAAGGGCTCGTTCCAGCGATTGAGCAGAACCTGCCCAATCGAGGTTGCCACAATGACGGCGACTATGCCGACGCAGGCCCAGAGCAGGTGTTTGCGGATCGGCGAGGTCCCCAGCGCCAGCTTGATGGTCGCCAATTGGTCACGCAGGCTGCTGGTTTCGATCGACGCGGCAACCGGCTTGGCGCTGGCTTCGACATCCGGATAATCAGCCATTGGTGAAGTCCTTCAATTCGGAAGCGGTGCTGGAACCGATGAACATGTCGACTCAATCGGGTACCTAACCCGCCCTCGACAGATAGGTGAGAAAAACTGCGATTCCGATCACGAACATGTCATCGACGGCCCGGCAATGTTGCGTTCCCGGTCGGCGATATCCGGCCGAGCCTTGTGGCGCCATGCGGCGAGAAAACCGGCACGAAGACGCGGCGAGAGGCGCGCTGGACGACCGGCACGCCCTGATAGAGCCGCTTCTGCGCCTCGACCACGATGACGCCGGAAAAGATCGGCCAGAACCTGCGGCCGGCGCGCTCCAGCACATTGTGGAACTGCATCATGAAGCGTCGCCGCGATGGCGGGAAGAACAGGGCGTCGGACCAGGCCGCGGGCGTGAAGTTTGCTTCGCGCAGCAATTCGGTGAGCTGGCCGCGCGAAAACGGCCGGCCGCTGCCGAACGGCGTATGCTCGAAACGGGCCCAGACACCGCGCCGGTTGGGCACGACGATGACGACGCGGCCGGCGGGCGACAGCACCCGCCAGATTTCGTTCAGCGTCTCGCGCGGGTTCTCGGCATGTTCGAGTGAATGGACGAGCAGCATGCGGTCGATGGAGGCATCGACCAGCGGCAATTCCTCATCGAAGACCAGTGCGGTCGCGGTCGGCCCCGTAGCCGGCCAGACCACCGCGCCTTGCGTTGCCGGCATGAAGGCAAAGACGCGCTCGGCGTCGGTGCCGAACCGCTCCAGCCACGGCAAGGTGTAACCGAGGCCGACCAGCCGCTCATTGGGCACGACAGCCCATATCGAGGACAACGCCATGGTGATCGAGCGTTCGGCCAATCGCCCGAGCGTGGTCGAATAGAAGGAGCGAAGGTCGACGATGTCGGAATGCATGCGCGGGACGGTATCTTCGATGCTGTCCAAGTTCAACAAAGGCGCCAAGTTCTACAAACGCGGATGACATCCGCGGGCAAGCGCCCTATGTCTGCGGCGACTACTGCATCGGCCCGAAATCGGTTTCGATTTCGGAAAGCACGATGCAGCAGATAAAAGTGTTTAGAGCGTCCTTTGTGCGTCCAACTGGACGCACGGCGCGCTAGTGGAGAGAACGCCATGCCGGTTGAAATCGAACAGTTCATGTGCCGCAGCGACAATTTCGGTGTGCTGGTGCATGACCCGAAAAGCGGCCAGACCGCGATCATCGACGCGCCCGAGGAGGCGCCGATCCTGGTCGCGATCGAGCGTACCGGCTGGACGCCGACGATGATCCTGACCACCCATCACCATGTCGACCATGTCGAGGCCAATCTGGCGCTGAAGGAGCGCTTCAAGCTGCGCATTGTCGGACCGGAAGCGGAAAAGGCAAAAATCCCCGGCATCGACGAAACCGTCGAGCAAGGTTCGGTCATCCACCTCGGCGACGAGAGGATCGACGTGATCGCCACGCCCGGCCACACGGCAGGCCATGTCTCCTATCATCTGCCGGCATCGAAAGTGGCGTTCACCGCCGACACGCTGTTCGCGCTCGGCTGCGGCCGGCTGTTCGAGTGCAAGCCGCCGGTGATGTACGATTCGTTGAAAAAGCTCGCGGCACTTCCGGCCGAGACGGTCGTTTATTGCGGCCATGAATACACGCTCTCCAACGCCCGCTTCGCGCTGACCGTCGACCCGACCAATTCGGCATTGAAGGAGCGCGCTGCGAAAATCGAGGCGCTGCGCGCCGACGGCAAGCCAACGCTGCCGACCACGATCGGCGAGGAACTGTCGACCAATCCGTTCCTGCGCTGGCACGACCCGGCAATCCGCAAGCATCTCGGCATGGAGAAAGCCTCCGACGCCGAAGTGTTCGCCGAAATTCGCAAGCGCAAGGACAACTTCTGAACACCACGACGTGCTGGAAATCATGCCCAGTTCCGCCGAAATCATCGCAACGCTCGGCCTGAAACCGCATCCGGAAGGCGGCTGGTATGCCGAGACCTTCCGCGATGGCGCGGAGGGCGCGCGCGGCCATTCGACCGCGATCTATTTCCTTTTGGAGCAGGAGCAAGTGTCGGCCTGGCACCGCGTCAAGGACGCGGCCGAGGTCTGGCACTTTTACGCCGCCGCTTCGCTGGCGCTGTCGATGCACCGGGAAAACGGACCAGTGATCGAGCAGGTGCTCGGCACGGCATTGGCGGCGGGCGAGCGGCCGCAGATCGTTGTGCCGGCAGGCTGGTGGCAATCGGCACGCAGCCTGGGCGAGTGGACGCTGGTCGGCTGCACCGTGGCGCCAGGCTTCGATTTCGCCGCCTTCGAACTGGCCGAATCGGGTTGGAGTCCTAACCCAGCAGGAAACCCATCGTGATCGCCATCTGGGCGGCGTAATACAGCATCCAGGCCGCGTAGCGCATCCAGGCGCGGTGTGGCGAGATGGCGGTCAGCAGGAACTTTTCCGAGGCGAGCAGCCCGTCGGACGCCATGAACAGCGCGGCGCCGCAGATGATCCAGAAATTACTCAGGGTGAGGGCTGAAATCGCCATGGCGAGGATTGCCGCGATATAGACGCCGACCGGAAGGCGCAAGGCAGGGCCGACACGGCGCCAGAGCGCAAAAAGCATGGCGAGCGCGAACACGGCCATTGCCACAGCAATCGCCGCGCGCCACGGCTCGGCCGAGAGCAGCCCGACCCCGTCGCCGAAGCGCAGGAACAGCGCGATGTAAAGCCCATGCGCAACGAGAAAACTGGCCAGCCCGCCGAGAAAAGCCTTTTCACCCTCGCGTGACAGCAACGCGTCGCCGATGGCGCTGAGCGTCAGCGCCGCTACGAGCAGCCACGGACCGCCCTGCAGCGATGCCAGCACGCCAAGCATTGCCACGGCCAGCGTCTTGACCGCAGAACGCGCAAGCGTCGGCGGCATGTCGATGGTGAAGACGTAGATCACCGCCGCCACCAGCGAAAACAGCAGCGTCGCATTGGCGTTGGCGTCGATGCCGCCGGGAAACGGCATCACGCCTCTGCCTCGCTCGCAGCCCTCTTGCGCAAGAACAGCGATTTCGCCGCAAGGGCTGCCCCGCCGGTTATCAGCACGCAGGCGGCGAGTATCCGCAGAGACGGCTCGGCGAAACCGGCTGATATCAGCACCAGCGTCGACAGCAGCGGCGCGGCATAGCTCGCCGCGCCCAGCACCTGGATGTTGCCGCGCTTGACGCCGATATCCCAGGCGTAGAAGGCCGCGCCCACCGGCATCAGGCCGAGGCCGAGCACGGCCAGCCACTGGCCGGCGCCGACAGGCAGCACCGTCTGTTCCAGCATGAGATGGCAGACAAGCGAAAGCGCTGCCGTAGCCGCACAGAACCAGGTGACGATGCTGGTCGGCACCGACGGAAAGCGGCGCGACAACAGCGAATAGTACGACCACAGCACGGCGCAGACGCCGGCCATTGCATAGCCGAAGGCATAGCGTGCGTCGAAGGCAAGCCCGCCACCCTTGGTGACGATCAGGACAGTGCCGGCAAGGCCGAGCAGCGCGCCGACGACATGGTTCCAGGCCAGCCGCTCGCCCGGCATCAGCGCCGATCCGAGCACGATCAGCAGCGGCCACAGATAGGCGATGAGGCTCGCCTCCACCGCCGGCGCGTTGCGCAGCGCGGTGAAGTAGAAGAAGTGATAGCCGAACAGGCCGGCAATGCCGATCAGCCACACTTGCGGCGGTATCTTCTCGCTGCTGTCGGTGGCCGGCGTGAACAGCCGCGCGACGAGCCCGACGCCGGTGCCGATCGTGAAGGTGATCGCCGAAAGCAGGAACGGCGGCACCGCGCCGGAGGCGTCCGTAAGCAGCGCCAGCAGCGCCCACATGGCGATCGCCGAGAAGCCGATCAGTGTTGCGCGCCCCATGTCCGTCTCCGGCGGCGCGCGATCGCGCCTATTCTGTCGCTTCGAACCGCTCCGCGCTGACGGTGAGGGTGCCGATTTTCGTACCGACCGTGGCGTGGATCGGCGCATATACGCCGGTTTGGCCGACCGGTGCAAACGTCACCATGATGCGGCTGCGATCCTTCAGGTACTTCAAAGCTTTGCGGTTCTTGCGGTAACCCGCCACTGGCTCAAAACCCAGCCTGCAAGTGACGGTATCGCCCTCGTAGCCGCGCACCGAGGTCGAGCCTTTCGACTCGTAGGTCAGCGTCAGATTGGCACGCATCTCGCCGTCATAGAGTTTCACCGTGCGCCCGCAGACCTTGTCGAGGCTATCGGCATGGATGACGGTGGCGGCCATCGGATCAAGCACCGATGCGAGATGGCCGGCGCCCAGCGGTATCCAATTCTTGGGATTGCGCTTCTTCGGCGCAGGCACGACCTTCGTCGCGATAACGGCGCCATTGGCGAACTGGATATCGATCATCGACGCCTTCTCGCCCGACTTGTAGTCGGCGTGGAACGCTTGCGGCTGCAATTGCTTGCCCGAAATCTTGCCCTTTGACGAGATCGTGCCACGTGTGTCGTCGAAGATTGTGGCTAGGCCGGCGCTGGAGACGCTGCCGTCGATCGAATAGGTATCGCCTTCGTAACTGCTGGAAAAGGTTGCCTTTGCCACCGAGAGGCCGAGGATCGACACCGTATACTCGCCCTTGAAGGATTGTGGCGTGGCAGCAGACGCTGCCGTCGGCAGCGCGACGGCAAGCGAGGCAAGGAGAGCATGAGACGAACGAAGCATGGCGGGGATTGATCCTCGATTTTTCAGCGGAAGCGGACAACTCCGGCCGAGTATCTCCTTGTGCGACCGCTTATAGGCTGAATTCCGGCCTTTATGTGAAAGGCGTCGTCACACCCGCGCGCAAGCCGGAGCTTGACGCATCGGCGAAATGCAACTATGGAACGCCAACTTTTTCCATAAGGCCGCCTGACCGAAACCGCGCGCCACCCGGCGCGGGTCGAATGTTTGGCCAGACCGAGAACTGAAGGTTTAGAACCATGTCCCGCACCTGCGAACTCACTGCCAAGGCAGTCATGTCCGGCAACAATGTGAGCCACGCCAATAACAAGAGCAAGCGTCGCTTCCTGCCCAATCTCGTCAATGTGACGCTGATCTCGGAAGCGCTGAACCAGAATGTGCGCCTGCGCATTTCGGCCAACGCGCTGCGTTCGGTCGAGCACCGCGGCGGCCTTGATGCGTTCCTGGCCAAGGCCGACGCCAAGGAGCTGTCGCAGCGCGCGCGCCTGCTGAAGAAGCAGATCGCCAAGAAGCTTGCCGAACAGCCGGCCGCTTAATTTTTCAGGCAACCGCCTTCCAAGGAGTGTCGTCCGAACTCGGCATGACACCCCGCTGGTTCCATTACCCAGGATAAAAAAATGAGTTTTTTCTCCCGATATCTGCCCTTTGTTGCGGCCATGGCGCTTGTCGTGGTGGCGTCGAACATCCTCGTGCAGTTCCCGCTGCAAGGTGCGATCGGCGGCTTGTCGCTGGCCGACATTCTGACCTGGGGCGCCTTCACCTATCCGTTCTCCTTCCTGGTCACCGACCTTGCCAACCGCCGTTACGGTCCGGCCGTGGCGCGCCGGATCGTGTTTGTCGGCTTCACGGCGGCGGTGATCTGCTCGGTCGTCATCCCGCCCTTGCTGTTCCGCTACGGTCTGATCGAGTTCGAAACGGCCGCCGACCGGCTGGTGCGCATTGCGGCGGCTTCCGGCACCGCGTTCCTGATCGCGCAATTGCTCGACGTGACCGTGTTCAACCGGCTGCGCCGGCAGAGCTGGTGGCGGGCGCCGATCGTCGGCACGCTGGTCGGCTCGGTATTCGACACCGCCGTGTTCTTCACCGTCGCTTTTTCCGCGGCTTTCGCCTTCGCTGGCCCGAACGATGGCTTCGCGCTCGAAACCGCGCCGCTGATGGGCGTGCTGCCGGTCGAGACCATGCGCTGGGTGTCATGGGCGCTCGGCGACCTCGGCGTGAAGCTGATCATCGCCGTGGTGGCGCTGATCCCCTACCGGCTGCTTGCCGCTCGCTGGAGCCAGCCGGCACTGGCGGCATAGAGCATGATCCCTGAAGGTGGGAACCGGTTTTTGCTATCGCAGACCTTCGGTTCGGAAAAGATCATGCTCACAGGTTCTAGAGCATGATCCCATGGGTCCAACTCGGTACCGCGAAAACGGCGGACGGCGGATATGAGCTTCGCCTAAAACAACGCGGTGCCGAATTCTCGATCATGCTCGGCTCGAACGAGCTGATGAACAGCCGCCTCAGCGGCTCCGAGGAAGCGCTGGCCCGGCTGTCCTGCCAAAGGATTGCCGGCCGTCGCCAGCCGAAAATCCTGATTGGCGGGTTGGGCATGGGTTTCACGCTGCGTGCCGCTCTCGCCGAGCTTGGCGCAGATGCCGGTATCGTTGTCGCCGAGTTGGTGCCCGCCGTCGTGGCGTGGGCGCGCCGCCCGATGGCGGCGGTGTTCGGCGGCTGTCTCGACGATCCGCGCGTGACTGTTCGCGAAATGGATGTCGGGCAACTCATACGATCGGAAGCCTCGGCCTGGGATGCCATCCTGCTCGACGTCGACAACGGGCCGGACGGGATCGTCCACAAGGCCAACGATGCTCTCTACAGTATAGCCGGGCTGATCAGCGCGAGAGCAGCGCTCACGCCCGGCGGCGTGCTGGCGGTCTGGTCACAGGGACCCGACAGCGGTTTTACCCGCAGGCTCAAGCAGGCGGGCTTCGCGGTCGAGGAAGTCAAGGTCCGCGCCAATGGCAAGCGCGGCGCGCGCCACGTCATCTGGATCGCGACCAACGGACCCCAGCCTGCGGCAACCGGCGCGAAGCTGTAGACTTGTTATCGGCCGTCCCTTGCCGACCGCCTCTCAATCCTCGTGCAGCACAAATTCCAGGTAGAGATTGCGCTGCAGCATCGAGTGGTTGTCGTCGGAGATCAGCGACACCATCAGCGCGCCGTCGTCGCGGGTCCAGACGTCTAGCCCTTCCATGTTGTCGATCTGGTAGCTCATGTCGGCTTCCATCAGCACCGGCCCGTCGGCAACGGCGCCCTTCTCGACGCTCTCGCCATAGATGCGCCGCAGCCGGATCTTGACGCCGCGGGCCATCGAATAGCTGCGCTCTAAAAGCAAGAGGTCGCCGTCCGGCAGGAAGGCGCCGTCGGTGATATCGAAATCGCCGTTGCGCTTAACGGTGAAAACGCCTTTGTGCGGCCCTTCGATAACAGCCGCATAGATGTTGCCTGATTTGTCGAGGCTCTTTTCCGAGACAACGACCAGCCCGCCTTCGTGCTGCCCGTGAGGATTGGCGTGCGTGATGGTCTCCAAGCCGCGATTCCGGCGAAGCTCCCAGGCTGGAATCAGGAAATCCAATTGCTTGAACGGCGGCTTCATGTCGCCCGGTTCGATCTTGAACTGTGCAATGCGGTGATCGCGCTCGAAGCCGACTGTGGCAATGCCGTCCTTGACCGCGAGCCCTTCGGAGTCGACCTGCCATTTCTCGTCGATCAGCTGGCCCGCCTCGTCGGCCATTTGCTGCATACGGAAATTCTGGATGGCCGACGGGCGCTTTTCGGCATTGTGGGTAACGGTGCCGAAGAACCAGAAACCGGTGTCGGCGACGCCGATGAAATCACTGCCGGGCTTGAGGAAGCGAAACGCCGACAGCGCGCCGAAATCGCGTGACGGTGAGGTCATTTCCAGCCCGCCGACGAATTCGAGCGAGCCGAATCGCTTATCGTCACGGCCGATGTGAAACCGGTCTATAGGCCGTGCCGAGATTTCGATCGGCTCGACCGAAGCGGTGCCGGCGGCGATGCAAGGCGACAGGGCGATGCCGGCAACGAACAGCGCTGTGGCGGCGAAAAGCGTCTGCCGAAAGCCGCCACGCGAAAAAATCATCCGGCGCGCCGCATGCCGCCGCGTCGCGTGTCCCGCGTACTTTCCTCGCCAAACAGCGAGGCCAGTTGCTCGGTCATGGCGCCGGCCAGTTCCTCGGCATCGACGATGGTGACGGCGCGCCTGTAATAGCGGGTAACGTCGTGGCCGATGCCGATGGCCAAAAGCTCGACCGGCGAGCGCGTCTCGATCAGTTCGATCACCGCGCGCAGATGCCGTTCGAGATAGTTGCCCGGATTGACCGACAGCGTCGAATCGTCGACCGGTGCGCCGTCTGAGATCATCATCAGGATCTTGCGCTGCTCCGGCCGGGCGATCAGGCGGTTGTGCGCCCACAGCAGCGCCTCGCCATCAATGTTTTCCTTGAGCAGGCCCTCACGCATCATCAGGCCGAGATTGCGGCGCGCCCGCCGCCACGGATGGTCGGCGGATTTGTAGATGATGTGGCGCAGATCGTTGAGCCGGCCGGGGTTCGGCGGCTTGCCTTCCTTCAGCCATTTCTCGCGTGCCTGCCCGCCCTTCCAGGCGCGGGTGGTGAAGCCGAGGATCTCGACCGAAACGCCGCAGCGTTCCAGCGTGCGCGCCAGAATGTCGGCGCAGGTGGCGGCGACCGTGATCGGCCGGCCGCGCATCGAGCCCGAATTGTCGAGCACCAGCGTCACCACCGTGTCGCGGAATTTGGTGTCACGTTCCTGCTTGAAGGACAGCGGCTGCATCGGGTCGATGACGACGCGCACCAGCCGCGCCGGATCGAGATAACCCTCTTCGAGGTCGAAATCCCAGGACCGGTTCTGCTGCGCCATCAGGCGGCGCTGCAGCCGGTTGGCCAGCCGGCCGACAACGCCCGACAGGTTGGCAAGCTGCTTGTCAAGGAAGGCGCGCAGCCGATCTAATTCCTCTTCCTCGCACAGGTCCTCCGCACCCACCGTTTCGTCGAAGGCGGTGGTGAAGATCTTGTAGTCGATCTCCTTCGACAGATTGGTGAAGGGATTGTCGTTGCGGCGCGCCTCGCCGGGTGTCTCGGCATCGGCGTCGTCATCATCGGACAGGTCGTCGGCGGTGGCATCGGATGCCTCCGTCTCGGCCGATTGCTCGTCGTCGGACGACGCCTCGGTATCGTCGGACTGCGACTGCTCGGAGCCGGAATCGTCCTCGCCGCCCTCCTCGCTCTGGTCCTCGCCTTGCGGCTGGTTTTCGTCATTGTCCTCGGAGTCTTCGGTCTCCTGGTCGTCGCCGAGTTCCTCGGCCATTTCCATGGAAGCCAGCATCTCGCGCACGACGCGGGCGAAAGCCTGCTGGTCGTCGAGCTTTGCCGACAGCCCGTCGAGATCGGCACTTGCCTTCTCCTCGACCCACGGGCGCCAGAGGTCGACCAGCCGCTCGCCGCTCTTCGGTACGGCGCGGCCGGTCAGCTTTTCGCGGACCATCAGGGCCAGCGCTTCCTCGATCGGCGCATCGGCCTTGTCCTTGACGTCGATGAGGTTGGCCCTGGCGTATTTGTCCTCGAGCATCGAGCCGATGTTGTCGGCGACGCCCTGCATGGCGCGGGAGCCGATCGCCTCGACGCGAGCCTGCTCGACCGCATCGTAAATGGCGCGGGCCTGTTTGCCCTCCGGCGCCAGCCTGGTGTGGATGCGCGTGTCGTGGCAGGCGCGCTTCAACGCCATGGAATCGCCTAGCCCGCGGGTGATGGCGATGTCGGCCTTGGACGCTTTCTTCGGCAGTTCAGGCAGCCGGGCGCGGCTGCCGGCGAGCGCCGGCCGATCCTTGGCGAAACCGACTTCGAGGTCCTTGTCGCCGGCAATCGCGCGCATGCAGACGGTGACGGCGCGCTTGAAGCTGTCGGCTTCAGAACCCGTCTTCGACTTGTTGCGCGTGTTGTCGCCCGGACCCGCCATCGATCATTCCTTGGAGCATGACCCCGAAAATCGGAATCGAGCCATGCTTAGCCCAGCACCACGTTCGCTGCGCTCTCCGGCAGGTCCTGGCCGAAGGCGCGCTGGTAGAACTCGGCGACCAGCGAGCGTTCCAGCTCGTCGCATTTGTTGAGGAAGGTCAGCCTGAACGCCATGCCGATATCGCCGAAGATCTCGGCATTCTCGGCCCAGGTGATGACAGTGCGCGGGCTCATGACAGTCGACAGGTCACCATTGATGAAGGCCGAGCGCGTCATGTCGGCGACACGCACCATCTTGTTGACGATCTCCTTGCCCTTGCCGTCGCGATAGTGCTTGGCCTTGGCCAGCACGATATTCACCTCGTTGTCGTGCGGCAGATAGTTCAGCGTGGTGACGATCGACCAGCGGTCCATCTGCGCCTGGTTGATCTGCTGGGTGCCGTGATAGAGGCCGGTGGTATCACCGAGACCGACGGTGTTGGCGGTCGAAAACAGCCGGAACGCCGGATGCGGGCGGATGACCCGGCTTTGGTCGAGCAGCGTCAGCCGGCCGGACGATTCCAGCACGCGCTGAATGACGAACATCACGTCCGGACGGCCGGCATCGTACTCGTCGAAGCACAGCGCGACATTGTGCTGGTAGGCCCAGGGCAGGATGCCGTCGCGGAATTCGGTGATCTGCAGCCCTTCCTTGACGACGATGGCATCTTTGCCGACGAGGTCGATGCGGCTGACATGACTGTCGAGATTGACGCGCACCATAGGCCAGTTGAGGCGGGCGGCGACCTGCTCGATATGCGTCGACTTGCCGGTGCCGTGGTAGCCCGACACCATGACGCGACGGTTGTAGGCAAAGCCGGCGAGGATCGCCATCGTCGTGTTCTTGTCGAACAGGTAGTCCGGGTCGATGTCGGGCACATGCTCGCTCGTCACCGAATAGGCCGGCACCACCATCTTGGACTCGAAGCCAAATTTCTCCTTCACCGGCACAGTGGTGTCGGGCAGGTTGGCGATGTCGCGATCGACCTTGTTCATCTTATCAACGTCTCCACGGGCGAAACGCCTGATTTCGCCGGCAATCGATTTTGTCCGGGGGCGGTCTTAAAGCCTTTTCCAACCTTATGAAAGTTTGAAAACGACACGAACCGTAAGGTCGCTCAGCACAATCCTGCCTGCTTGAGCACGCGATAGGCCTGGAGCACATCGCGGAACCGGTCTTCCGAACCTCTGTCGCCGCCATTCGCATCCGGATGGTGGCGTTTCACCAGTTCCTTATACCGCGCCTTGATGTCCGTGCCAGTCGCCTTTGTATCAAGGCCAAGCGTTTCAAGCGCCTTGGCCTCAAGCGGCTTGGCCTTGCGCTCGCGGGCTTCGCGCGGATCCTTCGGACCTTTGAACAGGTCGAACGGATCGCGCATGCGGTTGTAGTAGCCGGCGCGGCCGGAACGCTGCTGGGCGAAATCGGGCGAGGAGCGCGTCGAGGCGCCGTTAACGCCCATCTTCCATGTCGGCCGGTGGCCGGTCATCGCTTCCTTCTGAAAACGGGCGATCTCGGTATCGGGGACACCGGAGAAATAATTGAAGCCCTTGTTGTACTCGCGCACATGATCGAAGCAGAACTGAAAATATTCGCCCTCCTTCATGCGTCCGACCGGCGCGCGATGGGTGCCAGCCTCCTTGCACCCGTCCCACTGGCAGATCGGCGAGCGCGACTTCAGCTCCGCATCCTTCTCCGGGCGGATGCGGATTTTCTCGAAATATTTGGGATACGGTTTCATCTCACCCATTTATGGGCTGTTCGCCGGTGCGAAACAAGAATTGACATTTTCGCGATGATCGCCCTAACCGCTGAATCGCGGCATAAAGCGGGCGATCGGCGAATTTTGTCGCGGCGGCGGCACCGCGCGTCCTTCCGGACGCGCAAAGGGCGCCGATTTTCGGGGGTCATGCGCCCGCCATATGTGGTGAAGGGAAGTACGAATGTCCATACAGTCGACGATGGAAGGCAAGTTGAAGAAGGCGTTCTCGCCGGAGCGGCTGGTCATCATCAACGAAAGCCATCTGCATGCAGGCCATCACCATCAGGACTCCGACCATCACGGCACCTATGACGGTACCGGCGAGACGCATTTCCGCGTCCGCATCGTCTCCTCGGCCTTTGCCGGCATGAGCCGCATCGAGCGCCACCGCGCGGTCAACGCATTGCTGGCCGACGAGTTGAAGGCTGGTGTCCACGCGCTGGCGATCGAGCCGGCCGCGCCGGACGAAAAGACCAGGTGGTAGGCATTAGAGCAATTCCAGGAAAAGTGTGAAACGGTTTTCCCGGGAAAAGCGCATAGCGCTTTCCCTAGGGAATTGCGCAAAAACAAAGAGATAGAGCGGTTCGGCGTTTCCGTGAAACGATGAACCGCTCTATCCGAGCGCTGCCTTCAGGAAAATCATCACCGCACCGGTCAAGGCGTCGCCTTCGTCGCCGAAATCGCGATTGATCGACATGTGCGAATAGGCGCTGCCGTCGAACAGTCTCACCTCCGTTCCGGCCGCCCGCAGGCGCTCGGCGAAGGCCCGTGAGGCTGCCGCACGACCCGCTGCGCGCGAATAGGCGATGAAGGTCGGCGGATGTTTGCGGCTCCCGACATGGGTGGCAGGCGACAGCGCGCGCCACTGCGCGGGGTCGGGAAATGCCCGGGCATAGGCCGGTGTCATGCCGCCGCTCCTCGCAAGCGCCTCCAGGTCATAGGCCCTGGTGTCGTTCAGGACCAGCGCCGCGACGTCGGGCAGACCGCCGCGCAGCCCGGTCAGTGCGGCGAGATGGCAGCCGGCCGAATGCCCCATGACCGCTATCCGGTTCGGATCGCCGCCGTATCTGGCGATGTTGGCGCGCACGTAGCGATATGCCTGCTCGACATCGTCCGCCTGGGTGGCGACATCGGCCTTAGGCAGCAACCGGTAGTCGATGGAGACGAAGCAGAAGCCATTGTCGAGCAGGAAGGCCGGCTTGACGTTGACGTTGGTGCGATTGCCGGCCCGCCAGGCACCGCCATGGATGAAAAGCACCACAGGCAGGGAGCTTGCGCCATCAAGCGAGTAGATGTCGAGCCTGGCCGGTCCGTAGTCGAAGGTTTGCGGAGACGGCGAGCGCCGGCGCGATGCCGCCGGAGCGCTGGCCGGCAACAAAGCCATCGACATCAAAAGCAGGGTTCGCCGATCGATCACCGTCATCTCCAGACAGCCCAGTCGAAAGTGCACGCCGGCGCGGCGAGCGTCCAGTCAAGGATTGGTTAGCCGGGACAGAACCTACCAGAACTAATGCATGTCGCCCAAAAGCATGCGCTCGGGCCTGACCCGAGGGTGCGCAGCGGTTTTGGGACAACGACATGCATAAAAACAAGAATTTAAAGCGCGTTGCGTGAATCTTTTCAGACGCCACGCGCTTTAAATGTCGCCGGCCGGCCTGATCCTCAGCCTTGCGATCCGGTTCTTGTCGCGCTTCATGACGACGAAGCGCTTGCCGTGAAAGGTGAAAGCCTGCTTCTCGTCCGGAATCAATTGCGTCTCGTGGATAACGAGACCGGCAATGGTGGTGGCTTCTTCGTCCGGCAGGTTCCAGTCGAGCGCCCGGTTCAGGTCGCGGATCGACACAGTGCCGTCGACGACAACGGAGCCGTCGGCTTCCTGCTTGACGCCCTGCATGTCGATATCGTGCTCGTCGGCGATTTCGCCGACGATCTCCTCGATGATGTCCTCCAGCGTCACCAACCCCTCGACCTCGCCATACTCGTCGACGACGATGGCGAAATGCGCCTTGCGGCGCAGAAAGGCGTTGAGCTGTTCCTGCAGCGTCGTGGTGTCGGGCACGAACCACGGTTTTGTCGCGATCTTCATCACGTCGATCTGGGAAAAGTCGTTGCCGACATCGTTCAGCGCGCGCAGCAGGTCCTTGGCGTGCAGCACACCGACGATGTTGTCGAGCGAGCCCTTCCACAACGGCAGGCGGGTATGCGGGCTCTGCAGGATCTCGCGCACCACCGCTTCCGGCGGATTGTCGGCATTGACCGACCGCATGTTGGTGCGATGGACCATGACATCGGACACTTCGAGCTCATCGAGATCGGACAGGCGACCGATGCGGGCGCGATCCTCGCGCACCACCTGGCCGCCGCGCCGAAAATCGTCGACGGCGCCGCGCGCTTCATCATGGTTCGAATGCTGCGGCTCGATGCGCTGCAATTGATAGCCGAAGGCGGCGAGCAGGCGCGCGCGAAAGGCGAAGGCGAGCAGGCCGAGCCCGGCAAGGACGCCAGCGACGATCCAGCCGCCCTCGTTCATCCCGGGCGGCTCTTCTGCTGACCCGGGCTGCCTTTCGGCTGACCCGGATGGTTCTCCCTCAGAAACGACAGCACTTCCGACGCCGGCACATCCCTGGCGATGAAGGCCTGGCCGATGCCGCGCGTCAGGATGAAGGTCAGCGCGCCGCGCGACACCTTCTTGTCCTGGGTGATGAAGGCGAGCAGCGCCTCGGCATCAGGCAGTTCACCCGGAATATCGGCCATGCGCCAAGGCAGGCCAACGGCGCGAAGATGCGCCTCGACGCGCGCCGCGTCGTCGGGACTTGCCAGATTGAGGCGCGACGAAAAGCGATAAGCCAGCGCCATGCCGATGGCGACTCCCTCGCCGTGGACAAGACGGGCGCTGTCATATCGGGTGGCGGCCTCGAGCGCATGGCCGAACGTGTGGCCGAGATTGAGCAGCGCGCGGTCGCCGGTCTCGAACTCGTCGCGGGCGACGACATCGGCCTTGGCGCGGCAGGCTTCGGCGATGGCCTCGGCTCGCTGCGGGCCGCCGGCAAACACTTTGCCCCAGTTCTCCTCCAGCCAGGCGAAGAAGTCGGGGCGGTTGATGAGCCCGTATTTGGCGAGTTCGGCGTAACCCGCCCTGAATTCCCGGATCGGCAGCGTGTCGAGCACTTCGGTATCGACCAGCACCAGTTTCGGCTGGTGGAAGACGCCGACGAGGTTCTTGCCGCGCGCACTGTTGATGCCGGTCTTGCCGCCGACGGAAGAGTCGACCTGCGCCAGCAGCGAAGTCGGGATCTGCACGAAATTCATGCCGCGGCGCACGATGCCGGCGGCAAAGCCGGCCAGATCGCCGATGACACCGCCGCCGAGCGCGATGACGACATCGCCGCGCTCCAGTCTTGCGGCGAGGACGCCGTCCACCACCTCTTCGAGATGCGCAAAACTCTTGGTTTTTTCCCCAGCCGGCAGCGTGATGACGGCAGGCTGGGTGCCGCCCTTTTCGAGGCCGGCCTTTAACGTCTCGAGGTGGGCGGCGGCGACGTTGACGTCGGTGACCACGGCGGCGCGCGCGCCGGGCAGGCGGCGCAAAATCTCGCTGCCGGCGCGCAAAAGCAGGCCGGAGCCGATCAATATATCATAGGCACGATCGCCGAGCCCGACTTCGACGGTGACGGTCGCATTGCTGCTCACGAGCGCACCTCGCCTGTCGCGGCTGCAACGCCGAAATATCCGCAAAGCTCGTTCACCACCTCGGCCGCAATGACCTCCTTGCGATCGTCGCGGGTCGGCACGGTGACATCTGCGGCTGCGTAAACCGGATAGCGCTCGGCCATCAACCGCTCGATCACGGCGCGGGGATCGGCGCTTTTCAGGAGCGGCCGGTTCTGCTTCTTGGAAACGCGGTCCATCAAGAGGTCGATCTCGGCCTTCAGCCATACCGACACGCCATGGCCGGCAATGGCCTCCCGCGTCTGCGCGCTCATGAAGGCGCCGCCGCCCGTCGACAGCACCTGAGGCCCGTGTTCCAGCACGCGCAGGATGACGCGCTGCTCCAGCGCCCGGAACTCGGTCTCGCCATAGCGTTCGAACAATTCCGGGACGCTCATGCGCGACACGCTTTCGATTTCCTGATCGCTGTCGATGAAAGGCAGTCCCAGGATCGCCGCCACCTTGCGGCCGATCGCCGTCTTGCCGGCGCCCATAAGGCCGACAAAGACGATGGAACGGTTGCCCAGCCGGCCGAGCAGCGCGGCATGGCTCTCATCAGGAGGATTTGTTGGTAGCGCGTTCATGACACCATGATGTTTCGAGGCAGGTTCCGCAAAACTGTCCCAGGGTTTTGCGACAAGAACCTGCGACAACCAAAGAATCCAAGCAGGCATTCATGGGCCAGCCCACGAATGCCTGCTTAGGCCCTCTTTGCCGGCGTATCGACATCAAAAGCCTGTTTGCGTCAAGCGTGGCGCGGTCGTGCGTCATCCGAGCTTCGCCCTTGAATTGGCCGGATTGGCGTCTCATAAGGGCACAGGGTTTGGAAACGCAGAACAAGCAGACGGGCGAAAATTGATGCCGACACTGTTTCGCTTTGTCGTGACGCTCACGATTCTGGCCGGCATTGTCTATGGCGCGATGTTCGCTCTGGCGATGTTCGTCGAGCCGAGAAAGGCCGAGATGAGCGTACGCATTCCTCCCGAAAAGCTGAATCCCCAGAAGAACTGAATCAAGAAAAACTGACCCGAGAAATGAACAGCGCGGCCCGCATCGAAGCCTTTCTGGAAATGATGAGTGCCGAGCGCGGCGCTGCCGAAAACACGCTGTCCAGCTATCGCCGCGACCTCGAAGACGCTTCGGCCGGGATCGACGGCGGGCTCGCTTGTGCCGCCGCCGCCGATATCCGCGCCTATCTCGACGATGTCGCCGCGCGCGGTTTTGCCGCCACCTCGCAGGCACGCAAACTGTCGGCGATCCGCCAGTTCTTCAAGTTCCTCTATGCTGAAGGCCTGCGCCGCGACGACCCGACCGGAACCCTGGACAGTCCGAAGAAAGGCCGGCCGCTGCCGAAGACGATGAGCGAGGCCGACACCGGCCGGCTGATCGACCGTGCGGCGCAAGAGGCAGCTGACGCCTCGCTGAACGATGGCGACAGGCTGGCGGCGTTGCGCCTGCATGCGCTGGTCGAGGTGCTCTACGCCACCGGCCTGCGCGTCTCCGAACTGGTCGGCCTGCCGGTGACGGTGGCGCTGCGCGACGATCGTTTCTTCATGGTGCGCGGCAAGGGTGACAAGGAACGCATGGTGCCGCTGTCGGCAAAGGCGCGCATGGCGATGCGGGCCTGGCTCGCTGCCCGGGCCACGGTGCCGGCTTTCGCAGATAGCCCGTTCCTTTTCCCGGCAGCAAGCGACAGCGGCTATCTCTCCAGGCAGGTCTTCGCCCGCGACCTGAAGGGCCTTGCCGCGCGCGCCGGCATCGCCTCGGCGAAAATATCGCCGCATGTGCTGCGCCATGCCTTCGCCAGCCATCTGCTGCAGAACGGCGCCGATCTCAGGGCCGTGCAGCAGTTGCTTGGCCATGCCGATATTTCAACGACGCAGATTTACACGCATGTGCTGGAGGAGCGGCTGGTGCGGCTGGTCAACGATCATCATCCGCTTGCCGACTAGACGTCATATCGCTATGTGAGGGCGACGTTCCACCGCCCGGAGCCTCTATTTCCCAGGTTCCGTCAGTCATTGCCTCCCGGCTTATCGGTCCGCTCAAGAATGTACAATTACCTCGATTTCGAAAAGCCGGTTGCCGATCTCGAAGGCAAGATTGTCGAGCTGAAGAAGCTCGCCGAGAATGGCGAGGCGGTCGATGTCGGCGATGAGATCAGCCGTCTCGAGAAACGCGTGCGCGACGCATTGCGCGACACTTATAGGGCGCTGACCCCGTGGCAGAAGGTGCAGGTGGCGCGCCATCCGGACAGACCGCATTGCGTCGACTACATCAAGGGCCTGTTCAACGATTTCACGCCGCTTGCTGGCGACCGCAATTTCGGCGAGGACCAGGCGATCGTCGGCGGCTTCGCCCGCTTCCGCGGCGAGCCGGTCGCGATCATCGGCCAGGAAAAGGGTTCGGACACGGCCAGCCGGCTGAGGCATAATTTCGGCTCGGTGCGGCCGGAGGGCTACCGCAAGGCGGTGCGGCTGATGGAACTCGCAGACCGCTTCAATATCCCGTTGCTGACGCTGGTCGACACGGCCGGCGCCTACCCCGGCGTCAATGCCGAGGAGCGCGGCCAGGCGGAAGCCATCGCCCGCTCGACCTCGGCCTGTCTCGGCCTGAAGGTGCCGTCGATCTCGGTGGTCATCGGCGAAGGCGGCTCGGGCGGCGCCATCGCTATCGCTACCGCCAACCGCGTCTACATGCTCGAACACGCCATCTATTCGGTGATCTCGCCGGAGGGCGCCGCCTCGATCCTGTGGCGCGACACCACCCGCTCGAAGGATGCGGCGACCAATATGAAGATCACCGCCCAGGATCTGCTGGAGCTGAAGATCATCGACGCCATCATTCCCGAACCGCTCGGCGGCGCCCATCGTGGCCCGGAGACGGTGATTGCCGCCACCGGCGATCTCATCGCCAAATCGATGAAGGAATTCTCGGGCGCCAACACCGATTTTCGTGAGCAGCGCCGCGAGAAGTACCTGGCCATGGGGCGAAACCTCTAGACCATGATCCCAAACCGAAGGTCAGCGTAGCAAGAAGTGGGTACCGGTTTTCGGAAAAGATCATGGTCAAACAAGAAGATTCAGGCCGTCCGATTTCTATCGGACGGACCGCCAGACTGTTTCGGCGCTGCAATGTGGCGAGATTGAGCGTTTCCGCCACAAAAATGCCGCTGCACTCGTTTCAATCAGATTGCCGTAAGGCCCGGCGCTTGCGGTAAGGAATTTTCAAGGTTAACGGACTTAGGGTTGCGGCGCTGATGCCTGCGGCCGAAAGAAAAGACATAGCCATGTTTGCCAAGCTTGCCCGCACCGGACTTGTGATTGCCGCGTTAGGCGTCGCCGGCTGCACCGATTCTTCGATGAAGGATTTTGCCCCCCAGGCCAACAAGCCGCTGCCCGACAAGATCCTGGCCGGCATGAAGGCCAAGGGCATGACCCGCACCTCGCCGGTGATGGCCCGCATCTTCAAGGAAGAGGGCAAGCTCGAGATCTGGAAGGCCAAGACCAATGGCCGCTACGATTTGGTCGCCAGCTACGACATCTGCAAATGGTCGGGCAAGCTCGGTCCCAAATACACCGAAGGCGACCGCCAGGCGCCGGAGGGCTTCTACACGGTCCGTCCGGCGCAGATGAATCCGCGGTCGAGCTATCACCTTGCCTTCAACATCGGCTATCCCAACGTCTACGATCGCGCCAATGGCCGCACCGGTTCCCATCTGATGGTCCATGGCGCCTGCTCGTCGTCGGGCTGCTATTCGATGACCGACGCACAGATCGAGCAGATCTACGCCTTCGGCCGCGATGCCTTCCAGGGCGGGCAGACCGAGTTCCAGATCCAGGCCTTTCCGTTCCGCATGACCGCCGCCAACATGGCGCGTTATCGCAAAGATCCGAACTACGAATTCTGGAAGATGCTGAAGGTCGGCTACGATAATTTCGAGATCACCAAAGTGCCGCCGAAGGTCGACGTCTGCGAGAAGCGCTATGTCTTCAACCAGGTCGCGGCTGACGGCGCGACGTTCGATCCGGCCGGCGCCTGCCCCGCGACGACGCAGCCGGATTCGCTGAAGAGCGCCTTCAATGCCTATCAGAGCACCTACGAAGCGGCTTTCAACGGCGCGGTCAAGGCCAGCGTGCCGGCGCCCAAGCCGACCATCGCCGGCATCAAGGAAGCCAGCATCGTCTCCGAGTGGTCAAAGAAGCGCGCCCGTGGCGAACGCGTGCCGATCGATCCGCCGTCGTTCAACGCCGACGGCTCGGTGACCGAGACGGCGCGCATGGGCCGCATCGATTCGCCGGCGGGCCGCAAGATGGCCGCGCTCGACGCCGAGAAAGCCGCCAAGCAGAAGGCCGAGGAGCAAAGGCTTGCCGCGATAGAAGCAGCCAAGGCCGAGAAAGAGGCGGCCAAGGCTCAGGCTCTGGCCGAGAAGGAAGCTGCCAAGGCCGCCGCGGAAATGCCTGTCGTCACCGCCACCGTAGCGCCATCGCAGGCCGCCCCGGCAGTCGAAACGCAGGCTGCGGACGCCGAAAGCACGGCGACAAGGCTGAAGAAGAAGCTGTTCGGCATGTTCGGCGGCTGAGGTTCATGCTTGAACAAGAAGATGGCGGCCAGGAAGACAGGCCCTCAACCAGCCCCGCCGCCGTCTACGACCTCAAAGGTCTGAAATGCCCGTTGCCGGTGCTCAAGGCAAAAAAGCGGTTGGCCAGAATGCAGCCGGGCAGCCGCCTGTGGCTCGAAACCACCGACCCCCTCGCCGTCATCGACATTCCCGCCTTCTGCACCGAGAGCGGCCATAATCTGATCGAAACGGCAGCGACCTCAGGCGGCCATCGCTTCCTCGTCGAGCGCGGAGCGGGATAATCTCCCCCCTCGAGGGGGAGATGTCGCCGAAGGCGACAGAGGGGGTCGCCGCGCGTAAAGCGCCAACCTTGATCTGCCCCAGGAAGCCGCGTCCGGTCGCGCCGACCCCCTCTGGCCTGCCCTCTTTACCACCAATTGGCATCTCCCCCTCAAGGGGGGAGATCAGCCGCTTCACCGCCCGGCGATGGCCAGCGGGTTGTTTTCCAGCGCTGCGCGGTCCGGTGTGTCGATCGATGGCCGGTTGGTGAAGGCGGCAAACAGCCGGCGGACGTAATCTTCCGGCATGTCGAGCGTGATCAGCACCAGCCTTGTGCCGCGTTGGCCGTCCGGCCAGGACGGCAGCCGCGCCGGCGGGTGCAGGATCTTTTGGACGCCGTGGACGACCAGCGGCCGCGATGGGTCTTCCAGCAATTCGATGATGCCCTTCATGCGCAGCAGGCGCTCGCCATGCGCCGATCGCAACAGGTCGAGGAACATCTCGATCGCCGAAAACGGCACCGGCCCTTCATGAACCAGCGAGTAGGCGCGCACGCGGGAATCGTGCCGATGATCGTGCTCATGGTCGCCGTGGTCATGATCGCCATGGTGATCATGGGCGGCTTCCTCGCCCAGCCAGCGCCGCACGTCGGCGGACTTGGTGGCTGGGTTGTAGAGGCCGCAATCGAACAGCGCCGCTACATCGGTCCTTCTGTCACCCGCATCGAGCAGCTCGGCACCCGGATTGATCTGCCGCAGCCGGGAGCGCAAGGCCTCGACGTCGCGCGGATCGGCGGCCAGATCGGCTTTCGTCAGCACGATGCGGTCGGCGACCGCCACCTGCTTCACCGCCTCGACATGGGCGTCGAGCGTCGCATTGCCGTTGACCGCGTCGACCAATGTGATGACGCCATCGAGCCGGAAGGCATGGACCAGCGCCGGATGCGCCATGATCGACTGAAGCACCGGCGCCGGATCGGCGAGGCCGGTGGTTTCGATGACGACACGGGCAAGCCGGGCGATGCGGCCGGTCTGCAGCCGGTCGACGAGATCGGCCAGCGTGTCGACCAGTTCGCCGCGCACCGTGCAGCAGAGACAGCCGTCGGAAAGCTGGATGATACCGTCGGAGGCCTGTTCGACCAGGAGATGGTCGATCGCCACCTCGCCGAACTCGTTGATGATGACCGCCGTGTCGGCAAGCGCGGGATCCCTGAGCAGCCGGTTGAGCAGCGTCGTCTTGCCGGCGCCGAGAAAGCCGGTCAGCACCGAGACGGCGATGGGAAAGCCGCTGCTCATCAGGCTAGTTCACGGCCTTGGCGGGCTCCTGGGCCGCAGTTGCGGAACCGATCACTGCCGGCTCGGCGCCGGGCGGCGGCGGCAGGTCGGGCCGCCAGTTCGGCAGCGGCACGTCTGCATATTCCTGGCCCGATGCATCGAGCATCGCCTTCGGCTTCGGCCCGGTGGCGCCACCAAGCCCGACGGCGACCAATGTCGGCACATGGTCGAGCTTTTTCCGATAGGGAGATTTTGGCGCATTCTTATCGCCGACGGGGACGGCAGCTTCCGACTGCTCCTTAGCCGGCTTCTTCCTGCAAATCTCATCATTCAGGTCGTTGACCGATGTGGTGTCGCCATAGGAAGGCAGCGCCGCCACCGTCAACCAGCCCGGTGTCGGCGTGGCAAAGCCGTGGTCGAGCAGCCTGGCGACGATCTCGGCGCGGGAGACGGCCGACTTCTCGCCAAGCACCACCGCCACCAGCGTGCGCCCGTTGCGTGTTGCCGAGCCGATCATGTTGAAGCCCGAGGGACAGACGAAACCGGTCTTCATGCCGTCGGCGCCGGGATAGCGGCCGATCAGGAGATTGTAGTTCGGGATCTGCTTCTTGCCGACGGCCAGGCCCTCGATCGAGAACCATGGGGCATATTGCGGAAATTCCGTGCGGATCGCCATCACCAGCAAGCCGAGGTCGCGCGCCGTCGTATACTGGTCTGGCGAAAACAGCCCGTTCGGGTTGACGAAATGCGTTCCGGTCATGCCGAGCCGGCGCGCCTCGGTATTCATGCGTTCGGCGAAAGCGGCCTGCGAACCGCCGATGTTCTCGCCGACGGCCATGGCGACATCGTTGGCCGATTTGACCAGCATCATCTTCAGCGCGTTGTCGAGCCGCATGACCGAACCCGGCTTGAAGCCCATCTTGCTCGGCGGCTCGCCGGCGGAACGCTTCGTGACCTTGATCGGCGAATCGAGCTGGGCCTCGCCCGCGGCAATCGCACGAAATGCCACATAGGCGGTCATCAGCTTGGTCAGCGAGGCAGGGTACCAGCGCTTGAAAGCCTCCTGGTGCTGGAGGATCTTGCCATTCCCCAGGTCGAACACGATCGTCGGATTGGCGAGAGCCGGTCCGGCCAGCACCGGAAGCGCCACGGCGCCCGCCAGCAATAATGCATGTCGCGCAAAAGTGTGCAGAGGTTTTGCGATAACGACATGCATAAAACAACGTGCATGTCGCGCAAAAGTGCGCAGCGGTTTTGCGACATGCATAAAAACAACAACGCTAAAGCGCGTCGCCCGGTCAAACGCGACGCGCTTTAGTTTGAAGAAATGCCTGTACCGCATGGTGGAATCCGAAATCGCCTCTTGCCGCAGTCGCCTCTGGCTCCGTAAGATTTGTTACGCGATCGCCAGCATGGTGATCCGGCCCTATCCGGATCGCAATCTTGCGGTGCTATTTAGCCTATGTGACGTCAACATGGCAAAGTGCCTGAATGACAATTCTAAAACAGCAGGCACAATTTGCAAAGCAGCAGGCAGAGCCCGTCTGCTCCAACAGCGAGATGGAACCATCATGCCGATCCTGAACCGCGCCGCCGAAATGCAAGACGAGGTTGCCGGCTGGCGCCGCCATCTGCACCAGACGCCAGAGCTGAATTTCGACGTCTTCAAGACCGCCGCCTTCGTCACCGAGAAGCTGAATGCCTTCGGTTGCGACGACGTGGTGACCGGGCTCGGCAAGACCGGCGTCGTCGGCATCATCCGCGGCCGCCTGGGCGAAGGCACGAGCATCGGCCTGCGCGCCGACATGGACGCGCTGCCGCTCAACGAGATCACCGGAAAACCTTACGCCTCGACCGTTCCGGGCAAGATGCACGCCTGCGGCCATGACGGCCACACCGCGATGCTGCTCGGTGCTGCCAAATATCTTGCCGAGACGCGCAATTTCGCCGGTTCCGTCGCAGTGATCTTCCAGCCGGCCGAAGAAGGCGGCGGTGGCGGCAACGAGATGGTCAAGGACGGTATGATGGAGCGCTTCGGCATCTCCAAGGTATTCGGCATGCACAACATGCCGGGCCTGCCGGTCGGGCAATTCGCCATCAAGCCGGGCCCGATCATGGCGGCGACCGCCGAATTCACCATCACCGTCAAGGGCCGGGGCGGGCATGCGGCGATGCCGCACGGCACGATCGACCCGATCGTCATCACCAGCCAGCTCGTCGGCGCTCTGCAGACGATCGCCTCGCGCAGCACCGATCCGGTCGAGGCTGTCGTGGTGTCGGTGACGAAATTCCACGCCGGCGACGCCTATAACGTCATTCCCGAGAGCGCCGAGATCGCCGGCACCGTGCGTACGCTGAAGGGGGAGGTCGCCAGGAAGGCAGAGCAGCGCGTGCGCGCCATCTGCGAGGGCGTGGGCGCGGCCTTCGGCGCAACGATCGAGGTCGACTACAACGCCAATTATCCCGTCACCTTCAACCATCCGGAGGAGACGGCCTTTGCCAGCGACGTCGCGGCTGATGTCGCCGGCGAGGCCCATGTGCACCGCGCCATCCAGCCGGTGATGGGCGGCGAGGATTTCTCCTATATGCTGGAGGCGCGGCCCGGCGCCTTCATCTTCATCGGCAATGGCGACACCGCCGGTCTCCACAATCCGGCCTACGATTTCAACGACGAGGTCATCCCGCACGGCATGAGCTACTGGGTGAAGCTCGCGGAGACGGCGCTGGCCGCCTGATGCATACAAAGCCTACCCTCGGGCTTGCCCCATATAGGGTAGGGCAATCGCATATGAGAACTGCCCCCTCATCCGGCCGCGGAGCCTGTCCTCGGGCTTGCCGGAGGCAAGACCCGTGGGCGGCCACCTTCTCCCCGCCGGGGAGAAGAGAGAAGCGTCAGCGCTGGCTCCTCTCCCCTTGGGGAGAGGTCGGATTGTCCCGAATTGCCCTTCGCAATTCGGTTGGCAATCCGGGTGAGGGGGTACTTACCAATATGCGATAGCCCTGCCATGTGGAGGGGAGCCGCAACCGTTGGGAAGAAGCTATACGAAAATCAATCGATGGTGCCTTGACCGCTATGGTCCGCTCTTCGGGTCGTCGACCTCCAGCGCCTCCATGACGGGCGCCGGATCACTCTCTTCGGCCGCAGCCTGCGGCTCTGGGCCTGCCCTGGCCTTGCTCAGGGCTTCCGCAATAGCCGCTTCAATGTCGCCGATCTCGTCTTCGCGCACCTCGTGACCATAGCCGGCCGCGTCGGCATCCTGTTCGAATTGCTGAGCCAGGACCGCCACGCTCACCTCGCTTTCAGCGGGCAGGTCGCCGACGTTCTCCTGGAGCCAGGTTTCAAAGAACTCTTTCGTAGCACTCATGCGGCATCTCCTTCGGCACACTAAAGCGCGGCGGTGGTCCGAAGTTCCGCTATCCCCAGTCCATCTTTGCGATCCACTCGCAACCGGCCGATTGCATCGAGCCTGCCTCTTGGCGAAACGGTCCGAAGCGGTTATGTGTCGGGCCGCGTGGTCCCGTAGCTCAGTAGGATAGAGCGGCAGATTCCTAATCTGTAGGTCACAGGTTCGATTCCTGTCGGGATCACCACGCTTAGCAACGGGGAGGATTATATTCCTGATCGCAATGGTCCTAGCAAGCGCCTACCTTGCGCACCTCCGGAGCTGCCTCAATCGATCAGGTCGATTTCAAATTCCGGTAACCGCTGCCACTGCTGCAACGGTGTTTCGCGCCGCCAATATTCCAGCACCTTAATTCCCTCGGCGCTCACATCGCCGTTCTTGGCGTGCAGACCTGCTGGTGGTTCTCCTATCGGAAGAAACTGGCGTCGGATTATTTGTTCGGCTCTTTCGAATTGCTCGGTGTAGCCGCATATCAGTTGTAGGTATTCGGGACCACCGCGAGCCCGAGCCAATACGAGGACACATTCTCTGCTGGACCCGCCTGGACGGAAAGGGACATAGCGCGGCACACCGTATCTATCCCACCAAATCGGTTCTCTGTTGATCAACGATTGGATGTCGTCATAGGCGTCGATGTCATTGTGGACGTTGTGCATCAGACTCCCCGCCTTCAACGTAAGGCGCCCTTAATAGACCTCAAATCTCATGAATGCTCAACCAGACGGCGCCGAGTGGCAGAAGGGCGCGCTAGCATTCGTCCCAGAAGTCCTGAAGCGAGGCGTGCCGAAGGTCACCGAAATACGTGCCGTCATAGGAAGGGGCCAGGTGCGCCCAGAAGGCTTCGTGCGCCTTCGTGGAAGTCGTTTGATGGGGGGGCTTTCAATCGGAACCGGCGCAGCACTGGCTCTTCCGCCGCTTCCAATCTGAAATTGCCGCTTTCCAGCAGGCCGGCGATCCACTCGAGGAACTTGCCAAGGGTTTCCGCAAGCACCGCCTTCACGTCTTCGTCGCGCCCAAAGAGGATGACCTGGCCGACGCGACCGCTGGGCCAGGGATCGAAATCGAGACCGATATGATTGCCTGAGCCATCATGGGTCAGCGGTATCCAGCGCGCATTGATATAGGCCGGGTCAACCGCGTGTTCAGGCCACGCCCCTCCGGGAATTTCATAGCGATTGCCGCCGAAATCGGCGAGCACATCGACCCAGGCTTTCCATTGCGCCCCTGCCTGATGCAGCGGCAGCAGCGGATGCCCATAGATATGGCCCCGACGGTCGTCGTTTTCGCCGTCGTGCCATCGGTATAGGTCGCGATAGGCGCGCGGCATCTTGAGGCCGATCAGGCGCTCGAACGCATCCAGTTGCGCGTCCGTGGCCGGCGGATTGAACACATATTTGTCTGGCGGCAGATGGGCAGCATACCAGGCATCAAGGCGCGCAAGCACCGGCGCGATATCTTCCTCCAGCAACGGCTTCGCCTGTCCCGGCGGCCGTTTGGGACGGCTGGTTTCGGCCATGGGGGATTTTGTCCTGATTTGCCGCATTGCGCACATGGTAGGAAGCAGCCCCGCAAGGCTCAGGGCTCCGAAGATAGACGCACCGATCAGCACATTGCGCCTGCTCCGATCCATCACGGACATTCCGGCGCGATTGATCGGCGCCGCCACACAAGCCCTGAAGGCATCGCAGGTCTCGGCCCGAATTCGTTTGCCGCCATTCAGACGAAGTCCGAGTCTGGCGGGTAACGGTTGTCCATGATTACCTTCATAGCAGACACTTATACCAGAGATCACCAATAGCGACTCATAGCGAGGGCAGTTCGAGCCTTGGAAGACGATCCGTCAATCGAAATCGGATCGGTGCACGAGGACTACCAGGCGGGCATCAGTGATCCCGACTGGAGAGAATGATCGCCGACGTATATCGGCGGATGACCGGAATGAGGGCAGCCCTTTGCAGGGGCGAAGCTTGCGCGCTAGTATCTGCAAAACGGGAGGGGGACTAATGCCACGAATTGAGCGAGTAGAAACCCGCAAGCGCGGATTTCTGGCTATGACCGCAAGACACTCCGGCGACGTTCTCTCGACTGTGTGCGCAATAGCGTTGTTGTGGGAGCACCACTTTGTTCATTGACTACTACGAACTCCTGGAAATCAGCCCGAACGCCAACTCGGAAACGATAGAACGGGTATTTCGTTATTTTGCTATGCGCTACCATCCCGACAATCAGGATACCGGCGATGCATCACGCTTCAGTGAAATCGCGGAGGCCCATAATACTCTCAAAGATCCGGTCAAACGCGTGCAGTACGACATTCAGTATAAAGACCATTTGAAACTTCGCCTCGAGTTGATTGAGGAAGTCAGCAACACTAAAGGAATCGAACGGGACGGCGTCATTCAGGCCAAACTGCTCTCGCTACTTTATGTCAAACGCCGACAAGACGTCAACAATCCTGGCATTGGCGATGAAGAACTCGAACGCATGTCGGGCTGTCCGCGTGAACATCTGGAATTTCATCTCTGGTATCTAAAAGCAAAAGGCTGGATAGGAAGGGTCGAAAACGGGATGTTCGCGATTACCGTAGAAGGCATCGATCGCGCCAATACCGAACATCGTCGTGACACCTCCACCAGACTACTGAATCATACAGGCTGACGAGTGGAAGCTCGCGTGCCAGTGCCCCTTGGATTAGCCCTTGGGAGCCCCACCAGCGCGGTCAAGTGCCATATTTATGCCCCTTGGGAAAACTCATTTAACAAGATCGTCGTTCCCTAACGGTTAACGTGAAACGGTGTCTGGTGTCATTGAACGGAACCTACTGCTCATCGACCTCAGCACTGGCGTCTGACGCGAGCCGCTTGAGAACATAGACGCCCGAGATGTACAGCCAAGCAGTTGCGGCAATTCCTGTCTGGTCAGATCGCCGGACCGGGATGGGGCATCAAGGTGACGTAGACCTGAAACACTATCGTGCAGATCGCCGCGAGCGAGATCGGCACGCCAAACGGCACAACGCCTTTGCGGTCCAGGTGCTGAACGTAGAGGCGGAAGACGCCCGCGGGCAGCATGAGCGGATTTTTGACGACCATCGCCGTGGCGAGAGCGAAAACCAGCAGCAGCACTGAAAATACGACGAGGCCGCTGCCGCCGATCAGCAACGGCACCACCGTCATCAGCTTGACGTCGCCGGCCCCGACCTTGCGCAGGGCCCAGAACGGGAAGAGCGCAACAAACAGCAAAAGACCGGCAAGCGCACTCAGGCCCATGTCCCACCACGACCCGGATTGCACCGACAGGAGCGTCAGCGAGCCCAACCCCAGGCAAAGCAGCAGCAGCACATTCTGGTTGGATATCTTCTGGGTGGTGAAGTCGAGCCAGGCGATCCTTGCCAGCAAAGGAATGGCTAGTCCCTTCAGCAGCAGCGATGCGGCGAGCAACATGCGATAGCCTTACCGCTCGAGATTCTTCACGCTGGACGACAGGAGCTGCAGATTGTTGGCCACGGTCGGATCGTTGGGCGCCAGCTCATAGGCCTTGAGGAAATTGCTGCGCGCATCCTGCAGCTTGCCGCGCAGCAGGTAGGAATAGCCGACATTGTTGTAATATTCGGGCGTCCCGCCGACCAGCCGGAAGGCCTGGCGATAGGCGTGGTCGGAGAGGTCGAAGCGGCGGATACGATCGCTACAGGCGGCCAGGCCCATCCAGGCACCACCGTCGTTGGGCGCCAGTTGCGTCGCCTTGTAGAACAGGGCGCCGGCATTGCCGTAGTTTTCCGCACGGAACTGGTTCTTGGCTTCGGCAACAGCCTGGTCCGAGGCATAGTACTCGACGTCGCTGACCGTCTTCAGCCCGTCGAAGGCATCACCAAAGGCTGTTACGTCACCTTTTGAGGGCTCGTTGGTGCGGACGACGCCACCGGTATCAGCCGTTTGACAGCCGGAAAGCACGATGAGCAGCACACCGGCTACGGCTGCGAGGCGCATTGGCCCTGTCATTTCGTCCCCCAAAAGAGTTCTCTCCGACTCTGTATTTTCGACCAAAGCATATACCTGCCTAGAAGAAAACACCCCTCATTCGGACAATAATCGGTAACAGCACAATCATCAGGACAACCGGAAAGACGCAGATCCCCAACGGGATCATCATCTTGACCGGCAAGGCGTTGCCGCGCTCTTCAGCGCGAAGAATTCTCTTGCCGCGCATTTCATCGCTGTAAACGCGTAACGCATCCGTCAGGCTGGTGCCAAGTTCTTCCGACTGCCGAAACAGTATCGAGAGCGCTCGAGCCTCCTCCAGACCAAGACGATCGGAGAGATCTCGAAGGCCCTCGCGCAGCGGCTTGCCGGCGCGCAGTTGCAGATTCATGATCGCTAGCTGGATGCCGAGCCATTTGTGGGTGCCGGCCAATTCCTGGCTGACGCGCTCCACCGCCGCCTCAAGACTCATGCCGGCGTCGGCACAGGTGATCATCATGTCCATGAAATCGGGAAAACCCCGGCGATACGTTTCCTTCTGCGCATTCTCGAAACGATCGAGGGCGATGCTCGGAATGACGAGGCAAGCAAGGCCAAACAAAGCAGCAGCTGCGAATGTCAGGAACCCTGGTAGTTGCGGCGGCACCACCGCAACCAACCCCGTGTATGATCCGAAAAAGCCGGCAGCGACAGCGCCGAAGCGCGACAACGTATACATCAGAGGCGCGCTTGCTTGATAGAATCCTGCGCGAAAGAGCTTTGCCTCAAGGGCATTCGGCTCGCCTCTCTCCTTTTCGACCGATCGGAAGTAGGCGTCGACCGGGCGCTGTGCCGCAATTTTGGCAAGCTGATCCTGCCCAGCAAGGGACCGGCGGTCGGTAATTCCCTCGGAACGCAAGCTTTGCGCCACCAGTTTGCGGGTCTGAAGGGCAGGCCTGAAGACAAGCGCTCCGAACAGGAATAGCGCCATCGCCGCCAGGAAAACGGCAACGGAGACCAAAAGGCCCAGACTTTGCGAGTTCGAAAACAGGTCTATATCACGCTCCCGTCAGAAATCGAAGTTGACCATCCGATACATGATGAAATCACCCAGCAACGCCCACAGTCCGAAGATCAGGAATGCAGGCATGACGAGCGGGTTGTTCCATATGTCGCCGTAATAGCTCGGTGCAATGACCACAAGCAGACCGAACATGACGAGCGGGAACAGGGAGATGATCCATGCCGACATCCGGCCTTCGGCCGAGAGCGCCCGGATTTTCATCCGCAATTTCTCCCTCTCGCGCAGCACCGATGAGAGATTCGACAGGATCTCAGTGAGGTTTCCACCTGTCTTGGCCTGGATCGAGAGCGATACCGAAAGCAGATGGAGACCTTCAAACCCTACACGTTGCGACAGCTTCCGCACTGCCTGTTCAATGCTGAGACCAAAGGTGATTTCGTCGGAAACAATGCCGAACTCGGTGCCGATCGGATCAGGCATTTCACGGGCGACAAGACTTATGGCTACGGAAGTCGGATGACCGGCGCGCAGCGAACGCACGATCATGTCGAGCGCATCGGGAAGCTGGGCAGCGAATTTCAGGATACGCTTCTTGCGTGCGCGTCGAAGGACGAGAAGCGGCAGCGCAAATCCCACCAGCAGGAAAGCGATCAGCGCCGCTACGCTGGAAAAGCCAAAAAGCAATCGCAGCACCAGCCCGAGCACCAGCCCGCCAAGAAGGAACATTGCGCCGAAAGCCAGCGGATTGCCGGTAATGCCGGATTGTGTGTAGAGCCTGTTCAAAGCGACCATGCCAGAGATGTAATCGCCCGAATCCGTCAGCCCACGTTCGCGGAGCAAGCCCTGAAGGGTCTTTTCGGCAGGTGCCTCCTCCGCCAGGCGCGCGAGACGACGGTTGATCGTGCCGGCTCGAACGCGCCGCGCGGCATAGGACACATAGAGGGATTCAGCGGCAAGGATCATCGACGCGGCTGCAAGCACATAGATAAAGTAAAGCAACGTCTGGCCGGTCGGCATCAGAGCGGCACCTGCGGATTGAAGGCATCCTTGGCGAAGTGGTGGCCGAGCGTCGCCGCCTCCTGGGCAAAGCGCGGACGGACGCCGGTGGCGCGAAATTCTCCGATGATCTTACCTTCGGCAGTCGAATCCCGGCGAACGAAATGATAGATTTCCTGGAGTTGGACGACATTGCCTTCCATACCGGTGAGCTCCGAGATGGAAACGACCCGCCTGCCACCGTCTGAAAGGCGCTGTGTCTGCACGATGATGTCGATGGCCGACGCAATCTGCGCTCGGATGGACTCATGGGTCATCGGCATGCCGGCCATGCCGACCATCTGTTCCAGCCGCGATATTGCATCGCGCGGCGTGTTGGCATGGATGGTGGTCATCGAGCCTTCGTGGCCGGTGTTCATGGCTTGCAGCATGTCGAAGGCTTCCTCGCCGCGAACCTCGCCGACGATAATTCGGTCGGGCCGCATGCGCAGCGCGTTCTTGAGCAGTTCGCGCTGACGAACCTCGCCCTTGCCCTCGACATTGGGGGGACGCGTCTCCAACCGGCCGACATGCGGCTGCTGCAGTTGCAGTTCCGCGGCGTCCTCGATGGTGATCAGGCGCTCCTTGGCCGGGATATAGCTCGACAGCGCGTTGAGCAAGGTCGTCTTGCCGCTGCCTGTGCCGCCCGAAACCAGGATCGACTTGCGCGCCTGCACCGCGATCCGCAACAGGTCGATCATCGGCTGGCGGATCGAATTAAACACCATCAGGCGTTCGAGCGAGTAGGGATTCTTCGAGAATTTGCGGATCGACACCAGCGGCCCATCGACCGAGATCGGCCGCACCGCGATGTTGACGCGCGAGCCGTCTTCCAGCCGTGCATCCACCATCGGCGCCGATTCGTCGACGCGCCTGCCGATGGCCGAAACGATCTTGTTGATGACGCGCAGCAGATGCGCCTCGTCGCGGAAGCGGATCGACGTCTCCTCAAGCACGCCGCGCCGCTCGATGAAAACGCGGTTGTGGGTGTTGATCAGGATGTCAGCAATCGAGTCATCCTTGAGCAGCGGTTCGATCGGCCCGAGCCCAAGCATCTCGTCGGCGGTGTCGCTGGTCAGTTGATCGAGTTCGCGCGCGTTCAGCGGCACGTTTCGACCGCGGACGAATTCGCGCACGATCGGTCGGATCTCGTTGAGGATCTCACCCTTGGACGCTGTTTCGAGGACGGCAAGATTGAAGCGGTCGATCAGGTGACGATGGAGATCGACCTTGAGTGTCAGGAAATCGTCGCCATGCGGCGCGAGATCGGAGGCTGGGGAAAGCGTGGCGGCGACAGGCGACACCGCCGCTATCGGCTGGAGCGTTGGCTCGACCCGTGGCTCGCTTGGCCCCTTGATGAATCGCCCCAGCATGACGCTCTTCCCCTTTGAAATCCCCACCGCGAAACTAAGCGTTAACCACGCGTGGCACAAGCGCCAGCCGCACCATGCAACTTAATACTTCAGACATAGTTAAAATCAAGGATAAGAAAACGCGACGTTTATTTGGTCAGCGGCGCTGTCCTAATGGAACACTCGCCTTCAATGCTAGATGCTTTTTTGTCACAAAGGCGCCATGGAACCCACGCAAACCCCTTAGATATAAAGGAATATGCACTATCGCTAATACCGCCCCACTTCCGCCATACCCACGGCCAAATTGTGAACGAATGGTTAAGAAGGGTTGAAAAATGAGCCGAATCAATGTTTTGGTCTGCCTGAGATCGGCAATATTCTTGCCAAATCATGTATAGGAAAGTTAAGCAATCCTTAATCCCGTTTGACTCTGATTTTCGTCGGGACTTAGATCGAGATGACGGGGGATGCTTGGGTATGGATTTCATCCTTGGCTCGTCTCGTCGGGTTCAAACCTCCAAAGGGAGAAATTGGCATGAAGAAGCTCATGACGATGGCCCGGCAGTTCCGCGACGACGAAAACGGCGCTGCCATGGTCGAATATTCTATCCTGGTCGGCATTATCGCCGGCGCCGCGATTCTCATCATCGTCGGCATCGGTCTTTGGGTGAACGGCCGGTTTACCGATCTCTGCACCGACTTGGCCTCAGCAGCCGGCACATGCGCCAGCGGCACCGGTAGCTGATCAATGCTTGATCTTCAGGCCCGGATTTGTTCGATCCGGGCCTGAGTCCAATCGCGGCGGGCGAATTCCCGCATTATGGGCTTGGGGCTTGGGGTTCATGCGCGCCAATACACTTATCATGATCGTGCTCGCCGGTGTATTTGGCGTGCTTGCGGTCGTTCTCATCAATATCTGGCTGGCCAGCCAACGCAACGCCATGGCAGAGGCTAACGGTGTCCAGCGCGATACAGTCGTGGTGGCGGCGGTGGCGCTGAAGTTCGGCGATACTCTCACCGCCGACAAGCTGCGCGAAATCGCCTGGCCGGCGGGTGCGGTTCCGGCCGGCGCCTTCAAGACGACGAAAGAGGCCCTGGCCGGCGAAGGCACCAAGCAGGCGCTGCAGGCGATCGGCGCCAACGAGCCTCTTTTAGCTACCAAGATCACCGGCCCCGGCCAGCGCGCCACGCTTTCTGCAGTGCTCGGCGAAGGCATGAAAGCCGTTTCTATCAGGGTCAACGACGTGCTCGGCGTCGCCGGATTTGTCTTTCCCGGCGACCGGGTCGACGTGCTGCTGACGCGCACAGTGCGCGGCGATGGTGGCCCGGACAAGAGTTTTGTCGACGTGCTGCTCCAGAGCATGAAGGTGCTCGCCGTCGACCAGGTCGCCGACGAAAGCAAGGAAAGCCCGACGGTGGTGAAGTCCGTCACACTTGAAGCCAGCACCAGGGACGCGCAGAAGCTTACGCTTGCCGCCGGCGCCGGCCAGCTCTCACTGGCGCTTCGCCAGGCCGCCGCCAGCAGCGGCGAGACGACCGAACGCGTGACGCTGTCGGACTTGACCGGCGACACGCCCGCCGATGTTGCCGCCAGGCAGGCCGAACTCGCCAAGCAGGCAATAGCCGAGGCTGAGGCCGCGGCCGAGCGCAAGCGCGCAGACGACAAGATCAATGGGCTCACCCAGGCCGTGGAGAAGGTGGGAAGCAGGCTCGACCTGTTGAGCAGCGCAAAACCTGCTCCAGCAGTGGCCTCAGCACCCCAGGTGCAAGAAGTGGTTAAGGAAGTCATCAAATATGTGCAGCCGGAGCCGCCGGCGCGTGCGACGATCGGCGTCTTTAGGGGTGTGAAGCTCGAATCCTACGACGTGCCGCGACAAAAATAACGCTAGGGTATTGTCGAACGATTCGGCAAGGGGGGTAGTCTAGATGCGTATGTTCCGGGGACCACTGGCGGCTGCCGCGCTGGCCTGTTCGGTCATTTTACTGCCGATCGACCTTGCTGCTCATGCAGCCGATCGCAGGATCGATGTATCGAACCCCAGCGTCCACCGCATTTTCCTGCCGATGTCGCAGTCGGTGACGATCCAGGTGAACGCCACTCTCGGCGATATCGTCGTCGGCGACGAGAAGATCGCCGATGCCCAGCCAATGACCGACCGGACGCTCTATGTCATAGGCAAGAGCGCCGGCACCACCACCGTCAACCTGTTTTCAGAAGACAAGCGCTCGCTTGGCGTGATCCAGATCGAGGTCGGCGTCGATGTGAGCGACATGGCGCAAGCGATCCGGCAGGTCGCGCCCACGGCGCGCATCGATATCGGTTCGATCAACGGCAAGGTCAGGCTTGGCGGCCATGTCAAGGACGGCGCGACGCTGGCGGCGATCATGGAGGTTGCCCAGCAATATGGCCCCGACGCGATCATAAACGCCGTGACCGTCGACGACAGCCAGCAAGTAAACCTCGAAGTGCGCGTGCTTGAGGCCAAGCGCAACGCCGGCCGCGATCTTGGCGTCTCAATCAGGAGCACCAACGGCAGCGGCACGACCCGCACCGCAACGGGCATAGCCGCCGTCGACGAAGACGGTGTGGTGCTGGGGCCGGGCAATCTGCTTACCGGCCTTCTTTCGAACACCAACCCGTTCGCGGCGCTGATCACCCGCGTCATCGACAGCAACATCAAGGTCGACCTGATCATTGAGGCGCTCGAGGCCAAGGGCGTGGTGCGCACCCTTGCCGAACCCAACCTCACCACTCTTTCCGGTGAGCTGGCCAGCTTCAATGCCGGCGGCGAAGTGCCTATCCGCACCCTGAACGAGGATGGCGAGATCAGCATTGAGTACAAGCAGTTCGGCGTCAATCTGCTGTTCACGCCGGTCGTGCTCAACAACGACAAGATCAACATCAGGCTGGCGCCGGAAGTCAGCGACCTCACCGGTTTCACCGTCGCCGGCGACCCGATCTTCACCAACCGCAAGCTGTCTACCGTCGTCGAGTTGCGCGACGGCCAGAGCTTCGCGGTCGGCGGGCTTTTGTCCAGCAAGAACACCAAGATCCAGAGGCAGGTGCCGTGGCTCGGCCAGGTGCCGATCGTTGGGACGCTGTTCCGGAATTCGAGCAACCAGAAGGAAGAGACCGAACTGGTCGTGATCGTCACGCCGCGTATCGTGCGGCCGGTAAAGCCTAGCGAGCAGCTGGCGACGCCGTTCGACAAGACACGGCCCGCCAACGACCCGGAGTTCTTCATCCTCGGTCAGCTCGAAGTGACCAAGGACATGGTGCGCAAATATGAACTGGGCGAAGGCGTCGTCGGCCCCTACGGCCACATGCTCGACCTGAAATCCAAGGACAAGATGATCTATGTCAAGAAATAGCGCCTTGATCCTTCTTTTGTGCGCCGGCGCTTTGACGGGCTGCGCCGCCGACTACCTGAACAATTACGAAACGGTGACACTGGCTGCCGGCGACACGCAGAAGTACAATTCGCTGCTGCAGACGGTCGATCCGCTCAATCCGGCGTCGAAGAACACGGCGATCGAAGGCGACGGTGCTCGCGCTGCCGCTGTTGCCCAGAGTTACAAATTTCCACCACCGCCACCGCCGCCGCCGGCCATCACGGTCAATGTCGGCAACACCGGGGTTGAATAGAAGGGTGCGGGTTCAGCGTCAGGCAAAGCGACTGGCGTCAGGGGAGCTAAGAGTAAGGCCATGCTGCGGATTGTTCGCGCGTTCTGGCACGATCAGAGGGGAATAGCGCTGATACTGGTCAGCATCATGCTGCCGGCAATCATCGGCTTTTCCCTGCTGGCGATCGACATGAGCCGGGTCAACAACTTACACAATAATTTGCAGAAGGGGGCCGACAGCTTTGCGCTAGCCGCGGCGGCGGAACTGGACGGAAGCAGCGGTTCCTGGGCACGAGCCGAACGCGCCATGGCGATGCTCATAGACAACGAAAGCAATTTCTCCACGGCAGGCAGGTTCACCCTGACCTCCGGTCAGCCAGGAGGCTCACAACCCTGCAACAGTGCTGGCGCCATTTCCTGGTGCTTTCTCAAAGCGATCCCCGCCAACGACGGAACCAGGATTACAACCGCCAATCTGGCCACCTATCGTGCTGATGCCAACCAGGCTTTCGGAGAGGCGGAAACGCGGTTCATCCAGGTGACGGTCGTTCCCCAAGGGTTCGCCGCGATCTTTCCCGCCTCGATTCTATCATCCGGCACCAGCAACTCTTGGACCATAGGTGCCGTCGCTGTCGCGGGGTTCACCTCCGGTGTGTGCGATTTTACACCGGTCTTCATGTGCAACCCCTATGAGATGGTGAACGGGACAAACAATGCCGGGGGTTATACGCTTGAGCAGGCCGTTTCCGATCCGGCCGTGCGTCGCCGGCTTATCGAACTGAGGAAGGTCGGAAATGGGGCTGCGGCCGGCCCGGGCAACTTCGGCTTCCTCGAGCCTCCGCCAAATGTGGGAAATGGTGCCCAAGCACTGGCTCAGACGATCGCAACATCGACGCCAATCGGCTGCTACAATTCCGCGAACGTAACGACAAAGACCGGTCAGAACGCCGGCCCGGTGCAAGACGCCTTCAATGTTCGTTTCGGGATTGGAGCCAGCGGCAATCACTTCAACAGCCCAGAGTACGGTCCCGCCGCCAATGTCCGAAAAGGGGCGATACAGACCACAGGCAGCGCCAATCAATGCCCTTCCATGAACAAACTTTCATTCACCGAAGCTGGAACGATGGGCCTTCCGCGCGATGCGACAACCCCGTATCTGGGCGGCAGGATGGGCGACGGAGATTGGAATTTTTCCGGCTATTGGAGCACCAACTTCGGTTCAGCTACCTATCCATCGTCATGGGATACGACCAAACCGACGCGTTATGAGGTCTACCGTTACGAGATATCGGCCGGGTTGGTGGGCACCGCGTCGACCGGTGGAGAGATCGGAACGCCGCCCGCAGCTTGCCAACCGCCTGTCACGACAGTTGATCGTCGTTTGATTTATGGCGCTATCCTGAACTGCAATGCTCTCGAAGCTGCGGGCAACGGCCTGTCGGGCCACAGCACCAATCTGCCGGTCGAAGCCTTCGGCAGTTTCTTCCTCACTGAACCCGTACCGTCAGCATCGGAAGATGCATCGGTGATGGTCGAACTCGTCGACGTAACCGGGGGTGCCGGCCAGGGTACGCTCGACAATTTCCTTCGCGACGAAGCCCAGCTTTATCGGTGATGGCGATGATCAGAACCCTGTTCCGTTACCTCGACAGATTTCGACGCGACCATCGCGGCACAGCACTTGTCGAGACGGCGCTGATACTACCGCTCATGGTGCCCCTCACGGCGGGCGTGTTCGAATTCGGCAATCTGATCCATAAAAAGCTGCTGATGGAGGCCGGGCTTTCGGACGGCGCGCGCTTTGCCGCTCGCTGCAACAGTCAGTTGTACACCAAGGCCGGGCTGACGATCAATTGCGCCGATACTGCCACAAACATCGCGGTGTTCGGCAATGCTGCGGGGACAGGGAATGCGCGCATCGCCGGCTGGCCGAAGGCAAACGTTACCGTGACCATTGCCGCCTTAGGCTCGTGCCATGACGCCGTGGTCGCAGGTGTCACCCAATATCGCTCCACCACCTCGCAGGTCTGCATCGTCCGGGCCGCAGGCACGTTGGACTACAACGACATCGGAATGCTGTCGCTGCTCGGCATCGGCCCGATCACGCTCAGCGGCTTTCACGAGGAGCGGTTGATCCGGTTCTGATCATGATCAGGCGTTTCGCAAAATCGGAAGACGGCGCGGCGATGGTGGAGATGGCCATCGTAATGACGCTTATGTTTGCGCTCACTCTTGGTTTCGTCGATTTCGGCTATGCCCTCTATCAGTGGAACGCCGCCACCAAGGCCGTCCAATTAGGCGCGCGTCTGGCCTCGATTTCCGATCCGGTTGCCACCGCGCTAGCTACAGCCGCACCGACAACGACACCGGGCGCTCCGGTCATCGCTGCGGCCTACGGACCATTCACCTGCACTTATACTGCTGGCACAGGGGCTTGCAGCAATGGCGGCACATTCAATGCTGCCAATTTCAGTCGCATTTTTCGTGGCGACACGGCAATCACTAACGACGACACCTGTCCCGCGCTGGCGACTGACCAGCGGCCGGGTATGTGCCATTTCTTTCCTGGCCTCAGGCGCGACGACGTCGTCATCACCTATTCCGCCACCGGCCTGGGCTACCAGACTCGGCTGGGCGGGCCAGTGCCGACAATCGCCGTCAGCCTTCAGAACCGGACCTTCCAGTTCTTCTTTTTGCAAGGGCTGATGGGGTTTGCGAACATCACCATGCCCTCCATGCTGAGCACGGTCACGGGGGAAGACCTGAAGAGCACATCGCCATGAACGCCATCAACACCAAGGTTCTGCCGACCAAACGAAAGCAGGTGGCCCTATTCTCGTCGGATCCGCAGTTCAAGCGCGAGGTGGCGACGCGGCTCGACGCGCTGGCCATCTACGATGTCAGGATTTCCGAGACGGCTGACTTCCTCAACGGTCCGCCCCCTGAGACGCGCCCGGGCATCGTCATCCTCGACCTGGCCAATGGCGAACTGCTCGGCGAGCCCGGCATCGTCGCGGCGCGCGCCCTATGGGCGACCGTGCCGCTGATCGCGGTCTCCGACGAATTGACTTCCGAACAGACGCGCATCCTGGTTCGCATGAACGCTTCGGACTGGCTGCACAAGCCGCTCGACGCCAAAGAGCTGCTGAACGCGGTCACTTTCCACGACACCGGCAACCAGGGCACCAAGAGCCGCATCATCACTTTCATCAGCGCCAGCGGCGGCGCCGGCGCCACGACGATCGCTCTGTCGGCGGCGGAATTCCTGGCCTCGAAATCCACCGAACGGGCGGCTTCGACCTGCCTCGTCGACCTCGATTTCCAGAGCGCCAATTGCGGCGCCTATCTCAACCTGTTCAACCAGTTCGACCTAGCCGGCATCATCGGCCAGCCGGAAAGGCTCGATGTCGAACTGATGGACGTCATCAGGCTTTCGCGTCCGTCCGGCCTGACCCTCTATTCATTCGAGAGGCCGCAGCTGCCGTTTGAGCCGCAGGGCGCCGATTTCGTGTTCCGGCTGCTGGACCTCGTCGCCTACCGGTTCGACGACATCGTCATCGACCTGCCGAATATCGAAACCCCCTGGCAGAATTCCGTGCTTTCGACGAGCGACGAGATCTTCATCGTCTTCGAGCTCAACGTCGCCTCGCTGCGGCAAGGCAAGCGGCTTTACACGAAGATCCGCGAGCTGCGCGGCAATTCGGTGAGCATCACGCTGGTCGCCAACAAGCATAAGCGCAAATGGTTCGGCAACCACTTTTCGCGCAGCGAACTCGAGAAGATCTTCAAGGCGCCGCACATCAAGTCGGTCGGCCTGGACAATGCGCTGCTGACCGACGCGCTGAACCGGGCCATCCTGCCATCCGAAGTGGACGGGCGGGCGCGTTTCAACAAGGACCTGAAGCGGATGTTCAAAGAGCGGCTCGATGACGCTGCACGGTAGACACCGCATCGTCCCGAGGCTTGCCGGCGCCTGCATCATCGGTCTTGCCTTGGGGATGCCGGCCTGGGAATTCGCCCATGCCCGATCCGCGCTGTCGGACCGGCCGCCGCTGCCGGCAATGGGGCCCAGCCTGCGCAAGGCGGTTGCTCTCCAAACCGCGGAACATCCCGGCACGATCATCATCCGCAAGGACGAGAAGGCGCTCTATCTGGTGACCCGGCAGGGCCAGGCGCTGCGCTACCAGATCAGCGTCGGGCGCGACGGCTTTGGCTGGACCGGCATCGTCAAGGTCGGGGCGAAAACGGAATGGCCGGAATGGCGCCCGCCCAGGGAAATGCGCGCCCGCCAGCCGGAGCTGCCGGAAATGGTGCCCGCCGGTCCCTATAATCCACTCGGCGCCAGGGCGCTCTATCTGCTGCGGGACGGGCGCGACACGCTCTACCGCATCCACGGCACCAACGATCCCAAGGGCATCGGCTTCGACGGAACATCGGGATGTTTCCGTCTTACCAACACTGATGTGATCGATCTCTTCAAGCGCGTCTCGGTCGGCGCAAAGGTGGTGGTCCAATGACGATGATCAGCGAACCGGATATGCCGGCAATCGACATTGGGCCGGCAACCCACACGGAAGTGCAAGCTGCAGTGGGGAAACCGAGCAATGCGAGGATGATCGGCGTTGTCGCCGCCGGCGCCTTGCTGATCACGGCGGTGAACATAACGGCCGCGGTCTATTTCTACCGCGGCATCAACGATCTGCGCCTTGTCGAACGGCGGCTGGAACAGCTCGGATCGTTCGAGCAACGGATCGCAGCCCGGCTTGATACGGTCAACAACGGCTTTCAAAGCCGGTTCGAAAAACTGGACGGTCAACTGCAGGGCAGCTTCAACGAAGTCAAAGGCAGCATTGCCCGGCTTGAACAGGAGCTGCCCCTGGACAGTGACGACGACATGTCGAGCATCGCGGAGCCTTCCGTGATCACGACCAGCACCATGGCGGAAGCAGCCACCGATCTCGAAGAAGCGACCGAACCCAGTATCGTCGAAGCGCCGCGCCCGCCCAAAAAGAGGATCGCGGCGGCGCCCCCTCCCCCAAACTCGTCCTACCAGCGCATAGTGCAGCCTGACGGCAAGGTCCACTACAAGAAAATCAACTAGAAGCGACAGACATCGAGAGACGGGTTCTTGCGTTCAGCTGCGTGCCGAGCTGCCGTCGTCTTGTTGGCAATGCCGATCGGGAGCGCGACGGCTGCGACCTGCTACCATGTTGTCAATGTCGATTTTTGGGATGTTCTCTATATCCGATCGCAGCCAAGCCACCTCTCCCGGGCTACGGGCGCAATCGCTAGCGATCACAACGGCATCATCGTGGCCACAGGCCCATGCCGGCCGGCCGGGGCGGACCGAAAGCGGCAATGGTGCCCGGTCACCTACTATCCGTTGCCGTCAGTGAGCCTGGACGGCTACGTGAAAGCCCATTTCGTGAAAAACCACGGCGTGCCCCGGGTCCTAAAGCGCGTCGCGTTTGAATGGATTCATGCGACGCGCTTTAAGTTCTTGTTCTTATGCATGTCGTTATCGCAAAACCGCTGCGCACTTTTGCGCGACATGCATTAGAGATCCCGCTGCAGAGCAAAAATCCGTACGGCGAGCGCTCGGGAACGCTGTCGCGCTTCGCCGAGAAACGCAACATGACAGTAGGCGCAGGCCGCAGTGCCCAGAAGCAGCACCAGGCTGTTTTGCCATGTGAAATCGAGGATCAGCGAGAACGGATGGCCGCTTGGTGCGGCGAATGCCGCAATCGTGCTCGCCGTTTCAGAATGGCTGCTGGAAGCCACCATCAACCCGGCGAAAAGCAGAGCGGCGTGGTTGGCAAGGAAGAAGAACGCGGCCGATTTTCGCGTGCGGCAAGCCATCCAGCAGACGATCGATGCGGCGGTCAGGATGGCGGCATCAAGGGCCATCGAGCCGCTCAGATAGAGGTCGACCTGCTGCCAGAACATCATCGACAACGGGCGCAGTTCAAGCCAGATCCGCCACAAAGCGGGGCTGGCCGGATAGGTTCCGAGCAGGAACGTCGCTGCTCGCTCCCCTGCCAGAATCAGAAGAATGAGAGCCGGGAAGGCAAAAAGCAGTAGCGGCTTGCGCATCATGTTCCCTCGCCAATCGACAAGCAGGATAGACTGCAAAGATTGCGCGAGGCTTAAGGAAAGCGGCGAACAGCATTGATCACAGGCGCAGGCGCTTGCCGCAACCGCAGCGAGCGCCCGTTTTATGTGCCATTTTTGATACATCCCCGAAACTTTATGGCCCAAACCCTATTTAGAGCCGGTGCTAAATCAATAAACACTCACGTATTCGAAGAATTTATTGGATAATTTGTCAAAGCTTCGGTGAGAAGGCTTGGCCATACAAAAAGTACCGGGCAGAAGCGTGGGTGGGGTAGACCATGAATACGACAATCAAAGTGGCCATTGGCAAGCGCCTTGGCCTGCTCTTCACATTTTCGATGCTGGCTTGCGGGAGCGCTAGTGCCCTCACGCTTAAGGAAGCGATGGCCGTCGCCGTCGAGTCCAATCCGGAGATCGGCCAAGCAATAGAAAACCGCGAAGCAATCGAATTCGAGTTGCGCCAGGCCAAGGGCCTTTATCTTCCCAGCATCGACCTCGAAGGGTCGGCGGGTGTTCGCCGCCTCGACAATTCGTCCCAGCGGGCGCTTTCCCTGGAGGATGATCCCCTCTATCCGACAGAAGCAAGCGTCGTGGTTAGGCAGACGCTCTACGACAGCGGGGCCCGGCGGGCCGAGTTGGACCGTCAGGCGTCGCGGGTCGACGGAGCCTCGTTCCGGGTGTTGGAGCGGTCGGAATTTATCGGGCTCTCCGTCGTCCAGGATTACCTGGAATATATGCTGCAGGCTTCGATCGTTTCCGAGGCGAAAAAGAACCTGGGCTTCCATCAGGGGATTCTCGGCGATATCCGGCAAGGCATCGCGGGTGGTGCGTTGAACGATGCCGACGGCCAACAAGCCCAGGAGCGGCTTTTAGCAGCCAAGGCACGCTTGCAGGAAGCTTCCGAAGAGCTGGAGCAGTCCAAGATACGGTTTTTCAAGACCGTGGGAAAACCGCTGACCAACGCTTCCAGGCCGGGCGATGTCGCCGGCGCGCTGCCGAGGTCGCTTGATGAGGCACTGGGACTGGCTCGGGAGAACAATCCACGCGTCCACATGGCCAATAGCGATATCGACGCCGCCGCTTCCCTCGTGGATGCGGCCCGCGCAAAATTCGGTCCCGCTATTGTCGCCGAGGGCGTCGCTAGAGCCGGTTATGACATTGATGGCGACTACGGGGACGGCAGCGACCTGGAGGCGCGACTCGTGCTGCGCTGGAATCTCTACCGAGGCGGCATCGACAAGGCCAACGAACAGGAACAGATACGTCGTACCAGCGAACAGCGACTTGTATTGAATCAGGTCTTGCGGGAAATCGAGGAAGCCGTCCGCACCTCGTGGGATCGCCGTTTCCGGCAAGCCGAACTTGCCAAGACTCTGCGGCAGCAAGCTGCCGAGAGCGTAAAAATCGTCGCGTCCTACCGCGAGCAATTCAAGGTCGGACAGCGTTCGCTGCTCGACGTGCTTGACGCGCAAAATACGCGGTTCAACACAGCAGCGCTGGCGGATACTGCCTCCTACGCATCGCTTTTCGCGGAGTATCGGCTGTTGGCGGCGACCGGGCAGTTGCTGAAAACGATGAACCTTCAGCCGGCAAAACAGGCGACGGCTTATGCCAGGAGCGAGTTTGCAACGCCGGAGACTGCTGACACCGAAACCTATGCGCGCACCCCGTCGGAACAGAAAAATGATCTGCCTTTCGACATCCTCGCCCCGGTCAGGAAAAAATAGCTTGGTTTAAGGATCGATCGAGAGTCCTTGCGGGCAGATCGTGAATCAGCAACCCAACATCCTCTCCCCTAAAGAGGCATTCAAGGCCTGCTTTTCGGCTGTTGCCGGATATCTCGGCAGGCCGAGCGCCGAAACCGTCCTGTTCGCCGGGGTTCCGCTTTCAGAGACGCGAATAGAGGTGGAGGACATCAGGCATCTTGCCGAACGGATCGGTCTGGAGGTCCAGGAATTCAGCCACCGGGATTTTCTGCGCGGTCGTGTCGATCTTCCCGCCATTCTCTTTCGCGTCAGCCAGTTGCCTGTTGCCCTGCTGGCGGAGATGCAAGACGGCGCATATACGACTGCCCCGCAGGAAGATGGCCGCACGATCATCGCCAAATCCGAGCTTGCCGCCAGTTTCATCAGTGGCGGCGTATCCTTTTCGATAACCTATGCCAATGCCGCCGAAGGAATGAAGGTCGGTTCTGCGGCGAAGATAGAAAGGCGTCACTGGCTGACGGGAACGATGGGCGCCTTCTGGCGCACCTATTCGAAAGTGGTCCTGTCGGCGATATTCATCAATCTGCTGGCCATCGCCTCGCCGATCTTCACCATGAACGTCTACGACAGAATCCTGCCGAACAAGGCCATATCAACGCTGTGGGTTCTGGCAATCGGCATCGGCGCCGTCATTCTGTTCGATCTGCTTTTGAAGACCGCCAGGGCGTCTCTCATCGACTATGCCGGGCGCAAGGCAGATCTGCGAATATCATATCTTCTGTTCGAAAAAGTCCTCAACTCGTCTCTGTCAGCGCGCCCTGGCTCGACCGGTGAATACGCAAATCGCGTGACCCAATATGAGTTCGTGAGGGAGTTCTTCACCTCCAACACCATCAGCGTCTTCATCGATACGGCTTTTGTGTTCGTCTTTATTCTGGTCATCTATGCGATAGGCGGCTGGCTGGTGGTCATACCGGCATTGGCCTTCGTGGCGTCGGTCATCGTCGGGCTGATCACGCAGCGACGTATCGGCAAGCGAGTCGCCGCCTCGATGAACGAGGCTTCTCAGCGCCAGGCCTTGCTGGTCGAATCCATTTCGACGCTGGAGACGATCAAATCGCTGCGGGCCGAAGCGTATCTGCTGCGGAAATGGGGCGAGCATTCCAAGAACGCTGCCAACACGTCGGAAAAGATCAAGCAGCTTTCGGCCGCCGCCGGCAACATCACCCAGGCCATACAGCAGCTTGTGACCGTCGCCCTGGTCGTAGCCGGCGCCTATGCCTTCTCGGAAGGGGATATTTCTACGGGAGCAATAATAGGCACGGTCATGCTGGCGAGCCGCGCGGTTGCTCCGCTTGGCCAGATCGCCATCACGCTTTCGAGACTGCGGCAAGCCATGCTCTCGTTGAGAATCATCAATTCGATCATGGCTCAACCGGAAGATCGACCGGACACGGTGGGCTTCGTCAACCGCCCCATCCGCAACGGTGCGATGGTGTTCAGGAATGTCGGGTTCGTCTATCCCGGTTCGGAAAACGAGGTTCTGACCGGCCTCAATTTTTCGGTGAAACCGGGAGAACGGATCGGCATCATCGGCCGCATAGGGTCCGGCAAGACAACGATGGGTCGCCTGATCGGCAGGCTTTTCCTTCCGACCTCGGGAGAACTTTTGCTCGACGGCATCGACATCCGCCAATACCACCCGTCGGAGGTTCGCGCTGCGGTAGGAATCGTCGCCCAGGCCGGCGATCTGTTTTCAGGCACCATCAAGGAAAATCTCCTGATGGCGTGCCCCGAAGCGACCGATGAGGAAATCATCGACGCCGCAAAGGCCGCCGGCGTCGACGAGTTCGTCTCTCGCCACCCGCGCGGCTATGACATGAATGTCGGCGAGCGGGGTACCAATCTCTCGGGGGGGCAGCGACAGACGGTGGCAATTGCGCGCCTGCTGCTGACCAAGCCGAAAATCGTCTTCCTGGACGAGCCGTCAGGCTCAATGGATCTCGCCTCGGAACGACAATTGATCAAACAGCTCAAAGTGGCTTTCGACGGGAATACGACGCTGATCGTGTCGACCCACCGCTACAGCATGCTTGAGTTGGCGGATCGGCTTATCGTTATCGAGCAAGGCAGGATAGTGGCAGACGGGCCAAAGGAACAGGTCGTAAAAGCACTGCAGAAAAGTGGCTGATAAAAAGTAGATTATATTGAGCGAGTTCAATATAATGGGGCGTAAGGAAATGCTTGCCAAAGAAGATCGTCCGCCGCTTTTTGCGTCGGCGTCCATATTCATCATAGGAGCGCTCTTCGTCGTTTTTGTTGCTTGGGCGTCTTTTGCCGAAGTCGATGAAATCGCACGCGGCGACGGCAAGGTCATCCCGGCGTCCAAGACCCAAATCATACAGGCCAGCGAAGCCGGCGTCGTCCAGGAAATCGCCGTCAAGATTGGGCAGGTCGTCAGGAAAAACGACCTGATCATTCGCCTCGACAACACGCTGAATACGTCCAGCCTTGGCGAGCAGCAGGCTAAGTCACGCGCGCTTGAAGTGCGAATCGCAAGGCTCAAATACGAACAAAGCGGCAATCTCGCAGGGCCCTTTCCGTGCCCGGCCGACATTCAGTCGATCGCTCCGCAAATCTGCGACAATGAGCAGAAGCTCCTTATCGCCCGGCGCGAAAACTTCGACAATAAATTGTCGGTTCTCAAATCGCGCCTCGACCAGCGCGAGAAGGAATTGGACGAAGCAGCCGCCAATTCCGAACGCCTCACCAAGAATCTGGCCGTTAGCGACGAAGAGGCAAAACTGGTCGGATCAATGGTCAAAAAGGGACTGATGGCCAGGACAGAGCAAATCCGGGTCGAACGGGAGCAAACCGAGCTCAATGGTCAGCTGAATCTTTCCGGCGAGACAGTCAAGAAGATCAGGTCAACGATCACTGAAGCTCAACTCCAGGTTGAGGAGCTCGGCCTCCAGCTGCAGCAGGAAGCATTGGATGAACTGACGCAGGCGCTGGCCGAGCTTTCGGTCGTGGACGAAACCATTCGTGGGGCCACCGACAAGGTAGCGCGCACCGATATCCGTTCGCCGGTGGACGGCATCGTCAATACACTGGAGCTAAACACGGTTGGCGCCTTCGTCCAGCCTGGCTCGGTCGTGGCAGGCATCGTGCCCACCTCCGAAACCTTGCTGGTCGAAGCGCGCGTCTCGCCACGCGATGTCGCCTTCATTCGTCCCGACCAGGAGGCGCTGATAAAAGTCACCGCTTACGACTTCTCGATCTTCGGCGGCATCGAAGGCAAGGTCTCCAACATCACCGCCGACAGCCTGGTCGACGAGAAAACGGGTGAGCCCTTTTACCAGGTGCGTGTCGCGACGGACAAGTCGACCCTCGAACGGGACGGCAAGGCCTATTCGATCATCCCCGGCATGATCTGTTCAGTCGACATCAAGACAGGACGCAAGACGATCCTCAGTTACCTTTTGAAGCCGATCAACAAGGCGCGTCAGGAGGCCATGAGTGAGCGCTAGCACCAACTCTCCTCCCACCACCCATGATCGGTTGCTCCTGCCGATCACCAGAGAGGATTTCGGGCTGGAGTTCCGGGTTGTCGCGCGTGGCGGCATACGCCGCGGCATTCGTCTGGAAAAGGCTTTCTGGATGTCGCTGAAGCAGATGGCTGAAAACAGGAAATGCACGATCGGCATGCTGATCGACGAGATCGCCAAAAATCAAACCAAGGCTGGTAATCTGACGTCGGCGATACGGGTGGCCTGCATACTCGGGCTGGCGGATGAAAACCTGATCCTACGAAAGCTTGCATCGATCAGAACGATCAATGCCATATTGGTTGCCTGCCCCTCGCCCGCTTTTGCCTTGGCGTCATCGAAGAAGATCCTGACTTTCAATGCTCCGTTCCAGCAATTGGTCAAGCGTCAGTTGCCCATCGGACCAAACAATGATGCACGACAAGATCTCAAGCTGGCGCTGGATCTCAATGTCGTCGACATTTTTGCCCGACTCGATGCCAATGGCGAAGTTCCGATCGCCAGCGGCTTCGTCATCGGCGCCGGCGAACGTCGGTATCGGGGTCAATTGAATGCAGTGCGGGCGCCCGTACCCGAACCGGAGCTGCTGATGGCGTTCGTCAACGGCTAATTACAGAGCTGCCGCTCCGGGCAAGTGCAGCTCAATCCTGGCTGACGATGCTTCGCGTAATGTTCACAGGGACATATCCGGCTCCGAACCTTCGCCAGGAGCAACCGTTGCGAAAGCGCCTTTGATGTCGGCTATTTGCGCGCCCCCTGGTTTTGCGCCATGGATCCACGCCCGGTCAGTGCTGAAGGAATACAGCGGCAGATAATCAGGGAGATCGCTGTCTTTCAAAACAGTGTTGTTGAGACTGTCGAGGATGAATGTGCCGCTGTCCGTACTCACCGACAGCACGGCATGAAAGAATTTTCTGCGGCGATCCTGGAGAACAACAAGCGACATGCTCTGCGCCGGGATGCCGGCCCGCAGCAGTGCCGCCATCTTGAGGATGGCAAAATCCTCACAGTCGCCAGCCCGCCGCTCGAGGATTTCCGAAGGCTTCGCCCAATAGTCCAGCCTGCTGTAAACTGCGCTATCTTTCTTGTAGGCAATCGCGCGGTTTATGCTGCTGTTGATGAAGGACAGCTTGTCGCTGAATCCCCGGCCTTTGACAGCGTTAACGATCTCGGCAAAAGCAGCGCTCTTGCGCTCGCACGCACTGCTCGCAGAGCAGCCGGCGATGGCCCTGTAGACAGGTGCCCAGCGCGCCGAGACGGGAGAGTTGCGCATCGACAAGGCAACCGATCCGAACACACCGGGGATTATCGCCGCCGTCTGCACAGGATCTATGCCGACATCGCCCCGCGACGTCGAAAGAGCCTCCCCGTAATCAGCAACGGCTGGCCCGTAGCTGCCGGGAAACATGTCTGTGCGGTAAGCTTCAGCAGGCCGCCAAGGCTGAAATCTCGCCAGCGAAACGCCGCCGAGGCATGGCGGCGCCTGCACCTTTTCCAGCTGCGCACCGGCCGCAGCGACGTCCGCCACAATGGCATTCGCGAGTGCCGGCTGCGACAGGCCGACAAGGCCGATCGCCAGCAAAAGCATTTTGAGCCCGGTTGCCAGGCCAGCCTTTTCTTTTTTCATAACGCCCACCTTTGACTGTGGACGCTACCAATCTTGTCTCAAATTACTGGAAAGGAAGGTAGATAACATTGTCGCAATGGGCTACGTCTGTTTTGTATAAAATTTTATATATATTTATACTTATTCTTCCGCGTCATTGTCGTAAGGATTGCCAGCAAATCGGTCTGCGGCGACCAACATATATTGGGTTATATAAATGTGGTTTACCATGCGTAAAAAATAGTGGCAGATGCATATTAGGATATATGGAATAGATTACCAGACTGTTGCAAAGCCGAGGTGACCGCTGTCTCTTCCAGAGAAATACCGGAGGGGTTTCAGCTATGGCGAACATTACCGAATTGGACAGTGTTTCAGGTTCCTCGGACGAACATTCTGCTTCCAATGAACACGGCGGCCTGGCATCGGCGGCAGGTATCCAGGTCGCGCAAGCAGCCTCGACCGAGCAGCCGGCAGCAGCCGAGCCGGTGCCGGCGGATGTGGGCAACGGCGCACCAGTGCAAACGGAAGCGCCGGCAGCGGCCAATGCACCAGCGGCTGCGGCGCCGCATGAATATGTGGCCGACGCCAGCAACACCGTGAGATTTCCGGCCAACGTCGCCATCGACAATATCCGAGTCGATGGCCGCAACCTTCTGCTCGAACAGCCAGACGGCTCGGTGGTCGTCATCAAGGACGGTGCCCTGAACGTGCCGACCTTTATTCTCGGCGACATTGAGGTGCCGCGCGTCGCCTTGCTGGCGGCGCTTGAAGCAAGCCATGTCGACATTGCGTTCGGCGCCGACGGCTCGATCTCGGCGGGGCCGGGAAACGGGACGCCGGGCAGCGCCGGCGGAAACTTCGCGGTTCCGGTCGGTGGGATCGGCAATGGATTCGATCTGTCGGCGTTGCTGCCGCCGACGGCCTTGCAGTTTGGCCGTTTGGAGCCGCGGGAACTGACGATTGGCGTCAGGGAGAAAGACTCTACCCCTTCGATTGATCCTGTGGCCTCGACCACGGTCTATGAGGCTGGCCTGCCGGCACGCAGCGGCGAGTCACAAGGCTCGAACGAGCCTGCGACCTCGGAGACGACCTCTGGCACGATCGGCTTCAGCTCGCCGGACGGCGTGTCGGAAGTCTCGCTGGGCGGCCATGTGCTGACCGGTGTGCCCCAGACCTTCACCGACGCGACCGGCTCGCTGACAGCGAGCTATGTCTATGATCCCGCGACCGGCCTCGGCACGATCAGCTATTCCTATACGCTCATCGACAACACCTCCGGCGACGCCACCAGCGTAAACCTCCCGGTCGCGGTGACCGACGCCGACGGCGATCCGGCAGCGCCAGGCAACCTGGCCATCAACATCGTCGACGACGCGCCGACGACGATTGCCGACACGGACAGCATCGCGGCGGGTCAGTTCGGCCCCGCGACGGGTAATGTGCTTGCTGGCGGGACAGACGGCCTTGACGTCAACGTGACTGACGGGGCGGCCGACACGCAGGGCGCCGATGGCGCGACGGTGGTCGGGGTCACGAGCGGCACGACGAATTCCGATCTGGACGACGCTGGTACGCTTGGCGTGCAGATCCAGGGGACTTACGGCAAGCTGACGCTGAACGCGGACGGCACCTACAGCTATGCGCGCGATGCCGGCACCCCCGGCGGCGTCGACGACGTGTTCACCTACACCATCAAGGATGGCGACGGCGACCTGTCGCACACGACACTGACAATCTCGATCGGCGATGCACCGCCGGTGATCAGCGACCTGACGCCGGAGGCCCGTGGCGGCGACGTGACGGTGAATGAAGAGGCGTTGAATGTCGGGACGCCGGGCGGGCCTGGCTCGAACCCGTCAAGCACGGCCGAGACCGGTACGGGCACCTTCACCATCTCCTCGCCCGACGGCATTGCCTCGCTGACGATCGGTGGTCAGGCCTTCATCACCAATGGCGTGTTCACGGCGGGCTCGTTCACGACGCCGGAGGGCAACACGCTGGCTGTGACGGCCTACGATGCCGCGACAGGTCAGGTGAGCTACACCTACACGCTCCTCGACAATGAGGCACATCCCACCGCCCTCGGCGAGAACAGCCTGTTCGAGAACTTTGCAGTGGTGCTGACCGACCAGGACGGCCAGAGCGCCAACGATACGCTCACCATCGACGTCGTCGACGACGTGCCGACGGCGCACGCCAACACCAACAGCGTCGCCGAAGGTGCCATCGCCACCGGCAACGTGCTGAGCGACGGCACCGACGACGTGTTCGGCGCCGACGCTGCAGCCGCCGGTGGCGG